>NZ_LWGE01001242.1:0-6636 GCF_001635315.1 Oleiphilus sp. HI0123 | reverse complement strand
TGGTACAGCTTCAAATAAACCAGTGCGATTAATACCTGCACAATGCAAGGCTATCGTTGGTAATCCCACATGACACGCCGCTTCTGAAACTACTTTAAGCAGGCCATCCAGGTCTGTCACATCGGCTTCGTAATAGGCAATACCCTGACTGGAGTTATGCCTTAGATCCTCAATAAGCGATTTTGCCTGCTCATCAAAATTAAGGTCGAATAGTGCCAGGTTGGCACCATTTTTTGCGTAGCGCCGTGCGATTTCCTGGCCAATGCCACTCGCTGCACCGGTGATATAAATTGTTTTTTGATTCATTAGTGTGCTGCCTCTGATCCTTGTTTTTTATTAGTCATCGAAGCTTCCGGCGCGAAGGCATCCTCATCGATACAGAGTATCTTGGGTAGTTCCCTTCTATTGCATAAACCGGTAGATTGGCATTACTAGAGCACACTTTACCGTCTTGGGTAAATACCATATCGCGTAAGAAGACCATGTGAGTGGGGCTAAGGAAACTAATAAAGTAGGCTAACGCACCATACAACACAGTCTATATGAGACTAATAGCGACATTCAAAACCTGAGCGATTAAGAACACCACTAAAGAATCAGACCTCTACTAGCGCTTCTATCAAATACAGCTCTTTAATCTTTTCAGGCAACTCAATTATCTTTCTCGCTTCAAGGTCCATCCAGCCCACCACACAACGATGAACTGCCGATAGTTCACCATTGGCCTTATAGATATTTTGTAGCATCTGCACAGTTTTGGTAAAACCTGTTGGCTCACCTGGCTCCACTGTTACGCGCAACTCATCACCTATATTAACTTCGGCTTTGTACTCAGTCTCTTCCTTAAAAAGAACGGGGCCTACATTATGTTGCTTAAACCACTTCGCCGTCATACCGATCTCATTAAGAAACGCAACTCGAGTATGCGCACACAGATCAGAATAAGCAGAATGCCTCATATGCTGATTCGCATCACAGTCAGCCCATCGCACTTCAATAGTCTTTTCATATAACGCTTCAGTTTGCTTGCTCATAACGACCTCTTTACAACGAGTGATCAAAAAATTCGAGTTCAGTATGCAGGCAGAGAACACATAAATACAATTCATTATTATTATGTATGTTATGATTTTAAATTATACCAATAGCTGTGGGTTAGCCTTGCTCATGAATCTAGTCACACTTCGCCAGTTCGATCTGAATAGCCTTGTAGTATTAAAACTGTTGCTGGAAACAAAGCATGTCACACGGGCGGCAGAACAATTAAACCTCACACAATCAGCAGTTAGCCGAACCTTGGGTAAACTAAGAGAAGCCTTTCAAGACCCATTACTTGTGCGCTCTGGAAAAGGTTTATTACTGACTAAGAACGCTGAACAACTGCTTCCCTTAGTGAATCAGGCACTCGAGCAAATCAGTGTTTTACTTGACCCTATCGAGTTCAGCCCTAAAGATTACGAAGGTACCTTAAGACTTGCAACGACCGACTATGGCACTAATAACCTATTACCAAAATTAGTTCCGCTATTGCAAGAAGCCGCACCAAAGTTAAGTTTATCAACAGTTGATTGGCGCTCAAGCCTACTCACTGAGCTTGAACATAATCAGGTAGACCTGATGATTGGTGGCGTCACCTCTCCACCCGATAACATACACCAACGCATCGTTGCTCAAGATAACTACGCAGGCGTTATCAGGAAGTCTCATCCCTCTGAAGGAAAGATAGACTTACAAGAATATATTGGGATGAACCATATCGTAATTAGCTCCTCAGGCACCAGCAAAAGTCCGGTTGATGACTACCTTAAAAGCATTGGTCAACAACGAAAGGTCGCGCTCACGGTGCCACACTTTTTTGCTGCGCTGGAAATCATCGCCGCGACCGATTATATGATTCTGTTACCCAGTGGTTTTATTCGACGTTATGTCGACCAGGATAAGTTTACCGTCGTTAGCGCTCCTTTCCCCATTCCACCCTTAGAGATCGCCATGTTTTGGCACGCACGGATGCACCATGACCCAATGCATCGTTGGTTCAGACAGTTTATCTATGACAAACTTTATGCGCGGCATGATAGATATAAATAACCACATATCGAGACATATTCCTTGTATCACGTCAGTAAGAAACAATGCCGAGCAACTCACATTACTGGTCTAAATTTCAAAGTAAAATGATTTAGACACTGCTTAGTTAGGTAATAAATTCATGAAACATACTGTACTTTCTACCGTTCAATATTTGATGGTCACATTAAGTATTTTTTCTACGACCGTCTCTGCTGAGCTTGAAGCCTATCGAACTGACCTCCCTCCGGCCCTGGACGATAGCGGTTGGGACTTAATGCTAGAAAAAAATGGCATCAAGGTGTTTACCCGCGACTGGCCGGGCAGTGACTTTATTGCCTTTAAAGCAGAGCAAGTGGTGCAATCAAAGCTATCTAATATTGTTGCCAATTTCTCTGATATCAAGACCTTCCCTGAATGGGTCAAAGACATGGTAGACGCATATGAAATCGAGCCCTTTGACGATGAACGTTCCAGAAAAATCTATATGAGAATGGGTTTACCCTGGCCACTGGCTGACAGAGATATCGTCGCAGGCCAGCAACTAACACAGGAAACTGATTCAAAAGTCGTTCGAATTAAAGAATGGTTTGAAGGCGATGCTCTACCCAAAAATGAAGGTGTTATTCGAACACCTAAAGTTAATAATGAACTAGTACTGATTCCTGAAGGCAACGAGAAAACCAGAATCGTCTGGCAAGGGCATACTGAGCCGGGTGGTTTTATTCCGGCATTTATTGTGAACTTTCTATTGGAAGATGTCTTCTACGAATCTGTCTTAAACATGAGACATCGTTTTGAGTCACCTGAATTTCATAAGACTTCTGACTGGGTAATTAACTATAATGACTCGGGAACTGAAAGCTAAGAAAGATGGGATTGCGTTGCCTGTTGGGTTGATGGACTTAGAAGTGCTGAAGACAGACGCCTATTATCTTCTGTTTGATCCAACTTACGACCCCCATACCAATAGCACGCGTTTGCCCAATCGCTTCAATTGTCTCAAGCAATTCCTTCCAAATAACATCTAACCCAGAGTCACGACCAAAACTAAGCATGGGTAGATAACTTTCTGCTTGATTTTCTATCAGGTACAGCAAGTTGATAATAAGCCGATTGTGCTGTTCAATATTGTTAGTCACTGCTTTCTGCTGCCAACGAAACGACAGACGTTTCCAGTGAGTTGAGATACCTTCGAACAACTGATCCTCTATAATTAAGGGGTGGTCGTTCTCAATTACTCGCCACTGATTATCGACTCGTTGCTTCGCCTGCCTGACAGCATTATCTAAAGACCGATCACCATGAAGATAACCCGTCTTAGGCCTCGATGTTGCTGAATGAATATAAGTAATACCTTTAAGTTTTTAACCAATCCAATATTGGTATACAAGGCCTCAATGTGCTTACGTTTTTTACTGCTCATCGCCTTAACACAAACAAGCACCCCAAGAATAATGGTGACGAACGCTATTAATAAACCTGACAAACTTTACTCCTTCTCTATACTAGCTTGTGAGCGTTCAGCGCGGTCTGCAAGATACTCTGCAACCTTAACTGTCTCATCTGCAATGACGGAATTGTCATTTGCCCTACCTAATAAAGCCTCAACATTTTCGGAGATTTCACGCGTTGCAATATTCTGTTGCTCCGTTGCTGTCGAAATCACGAGCATTTTGTTTGTAATGCTATCGATCATATTTGCGATCGTTCCCAAAGAGCCTTCAAGCTGGTTGATACGCGCAGCGTTATCTTCTGCAGCACGCATTACCTGACAAGACTTATCGGTAACGCCTACCATTCGTTTTTGCACATTATTGATGCTTTCGGTTATTTCATTAGCTGACTCTCTAGAACGAATTGAAAGACTTCGAACCTCGTCTGCGACCACAGCGAACCCTCGCCCATGTTCGCCTGCTCGCGCCGCTTCTATCGCAGCATTAAGCGATAGCAAGTTAGTCTGCTCCGATATATCAATGATGATTTTCGACATCGCTGCGACATTGTTGGTATGCTCCAACAACTCTGTAACCAGTACCTCACTTTCTTTAGATAAACCGACCATACGGCTTATTTCATTTGTGGCAGATTGGGCCTCAGCGATACCTTCAGTTGTCTGCTCACGCGAGCGTTCTATGTCGTCGTGAACATATTTGATTTGTGCCGCTACATCTTCCACACTCTGACTCAACTCAGTCACAGCCGCTGCTGATGAGGTAATCGAAGCCTTTTGCTCTTTTGCATTGGTTGATGCCGACAAGGCACTAATTGAGAGTTCTCTGGCCATATGAACAAACTCAGCAAAGTACTCCTCCTTGCTTTGTTCTGAGCGTTCATGGCTAAGTAAATAATCCTTGAAGGCTTTTAGGCTTTCATCTTTACCTAAACCCTCTAAAGGTAAATCGCGATACTGACTATCCGGAAGTTGAAGCAAATGCGCTAACTGCTGCAATGCCTGAGCAGAAGCACATTGCCAAAGCATCAAAGCAAGAGCAATGACACCAAGCAAGGCAATAAGCAAGGCATTCCAGGTAACACCTGAAATAAAAATGCTAGCACTCACACAGGCAAGGGACATGACAATAAAAACAAAAGTATGTTTAGGATAACGCCGAGCAGTAGACATAACTTTCTAGACCCATTCTTTTTCCTGATTTAAAGGACAATAAATGTCATCAACATCAAAGAAGGGGCATAAGCCATGCCCACTAGTAAAATCACATCAAGGCAGACCACTTAACACTAAGCTAATCAATTGTTTTCATTAAGAAAATTAATATGTAACAAGATGTACGTAAGAAACAGAAATACAGGGGAGTGCTATTTAAAGTGCGACAAGGAAGAGTCACGCCCAAGCAAAGTGCAATGATTACTTGCAGAATTGAAGATGCAACGCAATGGTGCTAACAGACTAAAAAAGCCTGCGAGGTGAGCGGTGGCACAATTCTGAGAAAGTTAAAACTTTCCGTCCTAACTGAAAGGAAGAACGCGTGTTATAAGTACCGAGTTCCTTAGCGTTAGATAGCGCCTTAACTCTAATTGCATCAAGGGTTTCTTTGGATTCTATTAACCTAGCCATAGTGTCACCAATCTCTCATCAACAGTTTTTAGGAACAACACTAGGTATTACGTCAATGTTTAGTATTTGGATCACATATTATGTGATCTATATTTGGTCATCTAGGTGTATCATGGGAGTCGTAAACAGTAGATAAGTAAGATATATAGATGTGAAAGAAGACAAACATGGACTCACTAACCCAAGCAGCACTAGGCGCCACTGTTGGCCATACATTATTAGGTAAACATATCGGCCGTACAGCTCCAATTATCGGGGCAATTCTGGGGACTTTGCCAGACCTTGACGTACTTATTCCTTTTGGGGGCCAAGTTGAAGACTTTACCTATCATAGAAGCTTTAGCCACAGTCTGATTATCCAGATCGCTGTGGCGCCCCTACTAACATGGTTAATACTGCACTTTCGCCCAAGCTATCGTCCAATATCCAAGCAATGGTTCATTGCGATTCTCGCGATTTTTTGGACTCACTCCCTACTCGACGCCTGCACCGTATATGGCACTCAATTGTTCTGGCCGCTAACAGAGCACCCCTTTGGCTTATCAAGCGTATTTATTATCGACCCATTCTATACGCTGCCGCTTTTACTTGCGCTGTTTCTCGCCTACAGGAATACTTGGATTTCAAAGAAAGCCACCATGATCACCACCTCAGCTTTCGCTATTTCATCGCTATACCTATGCTGGGGCGTCTTTGCAAAACATATCGCGGAAGAGAAAATTGCCACCGCTTGGCTCAATCAGAAAGGAACAAGCAAAGTCGTATCTACCATCAGTACACCTATGCCATTGAGCTCTTTCTTATGGCGAATAGTGATAGATGAAGGCGATCGTTACAGCATCTCACATGTGAGTATTTGGGAAGACACGAATACAATCGAATTTAAGACCTACCCTAAAGGCACCGAGTTATTAAAAGGCTTAGAAAGCCATTGGGATGCCCAACGACTGGTATGGTTTACCAAAGGTTTTTACAAAGCTGAAACTCGTGAAGATCGAATAGTCATGTCTGACCTAAGAATGGGCGTTGAAGGCGCTTATGCATTCAATTTCGCCATTGCAGAACAAGTAAACCAAGATACTCAAGTATCGACTATTTCGCCTATCAAAGCCATACGTGTCAACGATTCACTTGATTGGACAAAGCTTACATTACTGTGGGACCGACTTTGGGACTCAAGTGTTTCACTGCATCCGCAGCAGTAAAAGGGGACGGAGGGATTATAAAGTAATCAGTTAACGGATTTTTAGTTGGTACAGAACTCTGATTAAAAAAGAATCCCTCAGTCCCCTTAAAGCAGCTTAGTTGAATCAGAGCGCTACTTATTGGAATGTTATAGATATATTTAGCTAAATCCAGTAGTCGCCAATATGGTTGAAGATCCAGGTGATTATTATTGGTCAAGTTATCAGTGTAATGCTTTAGGTAAAGTATCAGGGTTATTGAACCCGCATAAAGAGTATTTGGCACTGGGCAAGTCGACTGATGAA
>NZ_LWGE01001241.1:0-7056 GCF_001635315.1 Oleiphilus sp. HI0123 | reverse complement strand
TGATAATGATTCAGCATGTATTATCTGTAGGATATTAGCTAATTTCCAAGACAATTCAGAAAAAGCATCTACACTAGAAAAAACACAAAAAAATAATACAGAACATATATTTAGGGGATAATGATGAAAATTGCTTTGTTAGAAGACGAGCTGGAACAAGCACAAAACCTTAGTGCGATGCTGGTAGAAAACCAACATAGTTGTGATTTCTTTCAGACTGGCAAATCTTTTTTATACGAAGTACTACATAACAGTTATGACTTGTTAATCCTTGATTGGCAGCTTCCAGACATGGAAGGTACCGAAGTTCTTAAATCGATTCGCTCAGAGCTTAGCTGGCGGATACCTGTAATATTTCTGACCTCCAGAGATAGCGAAGCCGATATTATAACGGCCCTTGATGCAGGCGCTGACGACTATCTTGTCAAACCAGCCAGACCTGGAGAGTTAAAAGCTCGAGTCAACGCCTTAGCAAGACGCTCCGCAAACGAGGTAGAAGAGCAAGAGGAGATGGTTATTGGCCCTTATGTGATTAATCTGACTAAAAGAACCATCGTGTCTTTTGGTGAAGACGTGCCACTGACCGATAAAGATTTTGATTTAGCCGTCTTCATGTTTCAGAACATTGGGCGCCTACTATCCAGAGACTACCTGTTGGAAAGGGTTTGGGGAATTTCTATCAACATCAATACTCGGACCGTCGATACGCATGTCAGTCGCTTAAGACGCAAATTGCATATCAAACCTGAGAACGGATTTCGCGTGAAAACAGTTTATCAACATGGGTACAGGCTGGAAAAAGTTGGCGACTAGAGATAAGGACAGCAGCTCTTAACCTGCTCTTGGCTAGAAGCTTTGATATTAATAATGTAGTGAGCATGATTTATTTATGAAATTTGGACGTATTGATATCCATAAACTAACGACGACAGTCATCAACTTCGTCATGCTCTTATGCCTTTCTTGTGCTATTTCTAGCGTCTTGCTAACTTCGGTATCGTTTGCTCAAACACCTCAGGTGGAAGAGTGGCACTACACGCTGCGCCCTGGCGACAACCTGCAAAAAGTCAGTCAAGGCCTTCTCAACAGACAGCACACCTGGACTGATTTAATACGTTATAACAAGATTGAACAGGTCTCGGCCCTGGCCCCTGGCTCAATTATTAAAATCCCTATGCACTGGCTAAAACATCAACCAAAACCGGCTGTTGCCAAGTCAGTTTCTGGTAGTGCCTTGATCAAACGCGCCAGCAAGAGTGTATTTAAGCTACTCAAAACAAATATGAATATTCGTGTCGGTGATGAAGTTGCGACAAAAAAAGGTAATGTTTTAATTGAGTTTGCAGACAGCTCAACCATTCGCTTGGAAGAAAATTCCAACCTGGTCTTCAATAAACTGTCCCACTTTGGCAAGACTGGCATGGTTGATACGCGACTAAGGCTCAAGAGAGGCTCACTGTCCACTGAGGTTACACCCTTGGTTAAAGGATCTCGCTACGAGATTACCACCCCATCGGCGGTAGCAGCCGTGCGCGGAACTGAATTTCGTTTGAGTACCCAGGGTAATGAAACACAGCTGGAAGTTATTGAAGGTGAAGTCTCTTTTGCTGGTGAACATGGGACGACTCAAGTTTTTGCAGGCAACGGTGCGCGCATCAAAAAAGGTAGCGCGATTATTGAGCAGACAAAGTTAGCTGACGCCCCCAAAGCACTATTTGCAGAGAGAGTTGTAGACGACCTTCCTTCAACTCTGTCTTGGGAAGAACAAAAAAGCGCCGAAGCTTATCGAGTTCAACTCACTGACAATAAGCAAAATGGAAAACTTGTTAAGCAAGGGAAAATACAAAAGCCTGAACTTGAGTTGGAACATATTGAGAATGGTGAGTATGACGTTTCCATGCGCGCCATTGACGCTAATGGTTTTGAGGGTGTCGACTCCGTTACACGCATAGCAGTGGACATTGGCACAGAGCAAGCAAAACTCATTGCGCCGCTTGCCAAAAGCATACTTGATAGTACCAAACCTACATTTAGCTGGAACTTTGTTAAACCGGATACGCTCGGAAAACTACAGATTTCCAAAGACAAAGGTTTCAACCTGCTAATCAGCCAAACAGACTTTGATGCAGCGCAGCAGATTGCACCAAGGAAAGCATTGATGCCCGGCTCATACTATTGGCGCGTAGTATCGCTTGCAGATGACGGCGAAACAGCGAATAGCGAAGTGCGTAACTTTTCTGTCCGCGGTATATTGAAACCCGTGAAGATTCTAAGTGTTAACTATATCGACAGCCAAGTTGGCCTGTTCTGGAATAAAGTAGACAATACCCAAGCCTACATATTGCAGGTGTCTGATAGCAAAAGCTTCGAAAACATTCTGAAAGAACAGACCATTGCCAAGGCTCGAGCCCACCTAAGATTAACACCTGGAAAGCGCTATTTCGCTCGGGTTAAGGGAATTGGCAACGAACTATTCAGTTCAGACTTTGGCCCAATCAAAGAGCTATATATTGAAAATGAATAATATGTTGCCTTGCAACAATAATGTTCGTACTGTCATCGGCGCATATCATTTTTTCACATGACAGCGAACATTTTTGCTAAGATGCGTTCGGCCCAACAACGACAGCAATAATAATAGAACCTTATGGCTAGAAACATTCCCGAATCCAGGCCTTATGCGCAGTACCTTTTGACTCTCGCCCTACTCGTGGTGAGCGCTTTTTTGGTCTATACACAAGCGGCCAAGCGCCTCGATCTCTTGGCTTACGACACCGCAATAAACCTCACCCCGGTTCCCGCTGACGAAAATACGGTTATCATCGCCATAGATGAAAAGAGTCTCAATAGTATTGGCCAATGGCCATGGCGGCGTGCAATCCATGCACAGCTAATTGAAAAACTAACGCAGTACAACACCGCACTGATTGCCTTAGATATACTTTTTTCAGAAAAAAGCGCTTCGCACCCAGAAGATGACCTTGCCCTCGCAGCAGCGATCAAGAATAACGGCAACGTTCTACTGCCATTGCACCTACAACCGCTGACTCACGGCGGAACACTTGTTGAAATTCTTCCGATACCTAAACTGGTTGAAGCTGCCAGAGGTATGGGTCATGTCCATGTTGACCTGGACCAAGACGGACTTGCGCGCGGACTATATTTGAACTCAGGTGTCGGCGATGCTCATTGGCCTAGCTTATCAATGGCGATGGCAAGCGAAGTTAACCCCATGATCCAATATATTCGCATGGTAGCATCAAGTAACTCTCCTTATATGTCAGTCAACACCCAATATCGCTTAATACCTTTTGCTGGCCCTGGCGGCACATTTCCGACCTACAGCTATCTGGAGGTTATGCTTGACCAAGTACCTGCTGAAGCATTTCGCGACAAGACCATTTTGATCGGCGCAACGGCTGCAGGTCTAGGCGATATTATTCCAACGCCTGTATCAAGAAGCGGCACCTCAATGTCTGGCGTTGAACTCCATGCCAACGCCTACTCTGCACTACTTAATAATACCGCTATTCGACCTGTTGATTCGGTTTGGGCTTACTTGCTGACATTTGCTTTCATCATGATCCCTATCCTGCTGTTTCCGCGACTCAAACCAACGCATGTCTTACCTTCTGCGATCCTGCTAGTACTGTTGGTTTTTAGTTTTAGCTACCTACTAATACTACTAGATAAGACCTGGTTTCCACCCATTAATGCAATCATTGGTATTTTACTCGCATACCCTTTGTGGAGCTGGCAACGCATGCGGCAGCTAAACCAATTTTTAAACCATGAGTTGGAAAGGCTTGAAAAAGAACCTGCGATTAGCTTCCGTCATATCGGTCAGCACCCGGTGCAAGAAATCTTCGAATCTTTAAATGCCCTGCTAAAACCTAAGCACTACGTTCTACTTAAAGATAAGCAAATTATTCTGCAAGATGAACATACGCCGCTTAGTTACCAGCGCTTAAAATCAACAAACAAGTGGATGCATGATGGGCACACCAGCTGGATAACCCTAGCTCAGGAATCTGACTCTGGCGTGACATCCTTCTACCATATGGGCTTTGTATGGGCTCATCCAACCAACCTATCTGAACATCAGGACTATCTAAACAAACTCGACTTCACAACACCACTAGCACGCAATAAGCCCCGATATTATGAGAAGGTTGCCAATCGAATATCACAGGTACGTGAAGCAATACATTCCATGCAAGACATGAGAACCTTTATATCAAAAGGCTTCGAAGAAATTCCCAATGCGGTATTTGTTACCGACCCTGTTGGCTTAATCGTATTTACCAATAGTCATGCTCAAACTTGGTTTTCTGAATCAAACGGAACGCTACTAGGACAAGCTATTTGTACATTGTTTGACCCCCAACAAAACATTCAGCTAAGTCAAAATATGAGTAAGGTATTAGTCAACGGCGCACAGACCAATGATGAAATCCAGTTAAATGATAGAGACGTTCAGGTTCATTGCGCCCCCTTTATTGTCGATGAAGACATTGACGCAGGCTTGATGATCACACTTTCAGATATCACCGAAATTCGCCAACAACAGCGTGAAAAAAATCAGCTTATTGACTTTTTATCTCACGATGTCCGTTCTCCGCTGGTATCACAGCTAGCCATGCTTAACGGGCTCAGAACTGGTCGAATCAACTGGGATAGCACGCTAATTGATGAAATTGAAAGCCACGCCAAAAGAAGCTTGAATCTGTCAGACCAATTTTTGCAAATCACTCGCGCAGAACAGAGCGCCGAGCAAAGCTTTTATGAGTTTGACCTGCTCAATGCAGTCGAAGATAGCATTGACTCCTTGTCCCAACAGGCAAAAGCGAAAGGCATTAATCTAGAGTTCTCTGATGAAGAACCTATCTGGCTACTCGGCAATGCAGAGTTGATTGAGCGAGCTATCACCAACCTGCTTTCCAATGCTGTCAAATACAGCCCTGAAGACACAACGGTTACAATTAAAACCCGTTGTACTCAAGATAAGGCGATTATCGATATTTCAGATCAAGGCTTTGGCATCAGTCCTGAAGAGCTTCCTTTTATTTTCAAGCGCTTTCACCGCCAAAGACAGACAGAATTAAGCGGCGATAAAGGTGCAGGTTTAGGTTTGAATTTTGTCCAGGTTGTAATTAAAAAACACAAAGGTAGCATTGATGTTCAGAGCGAAGCGAATCAAGGCACCTGCTTTACCTTGACCTTACCACTAGCAGAGAATAATTAAATACTTGGAGCAACATTCCATGACAACTAAAGTTTTGTTCATAGGTTTAGGGGTAATGGGATATCCTATGGCTGGTCACCTTTCCAAACATTGTGACCTTCACGTCTACAATCGTAGTACCTCAAAATCCCAACGTTGGCTCGAAGAGTATGAAGGCCAAATACTGCTAGACCTTAAGAAGATTGATCATAAGTTCGACCTCGTCATAAGCTGCATCGGCAATGATAAAGATCTCGAAGAGGTCTACCTGTCCGAACAAGGCCTGCTCGCCCAATGCGATAGCAAAACACTTTTTATCGATCACACCACCGCTTCCGCTGAACTCGCTAGACGTATTGACGCCAGCACTAAGCAAAAAGGTATGGCATTTATCGACGCTCCCGTTTCTGGCGGCGAACAGGGTGCAATTAATGGCCAGCTAACCATTATGTGCGGCGGCGAAGAAGCAGCTTTCAAACAGGCAAGCGACCTTATGCGGCACTATGCCAAAGCAATGAACCTGCTTGGCCCGTGCGGCTCAGGACAACTCTGCAAAATGGCCAATCAAATGGCCGTAGCCGGTGTGGTACAAGGGCTGGCCGAGGCCATCCATTTCTCAGAGAAAGCTGGCCTGGACTGCAAGCAAGTCGTCGATGTGATATCCAAAGGAGCTGCGCAATCATGGCAAATGGATAATCGTTCAGACACCATGATCGATGCCGAATACGAACACGGTTTTGCCGTAGATCTAATGCGCAAAGACTTAAACATCTGTTTATCTGAAGCTCGGAATATCGGCGCAAAACTTCCCCTAACGGCGCTGATTGACCAGTTTTACGCAGATGTACAGGATATGGGTGGTGCAAGGTGGGATACCTCCAGCTTACTTGAAAGGTTACGTAAATGATGGACATAAAAAAAGCCGCTTAGCGCGGCTTTTTTTATGTCTGACAACTCGCTACTTCTTTTTAGCTTTTGCCTTTTTAGCTTTAGGCAATGTCTCAACCCACTTTCCATCCTGGTAATGAGCCGACCAGCCAGTAGCTTTAACCTTCTCTTCGACTTTTTCTTCAGACATCACATACTGCTCTTTCGTCTTGCGGCTAAAACGGACAATCGACGGATTGCCCTTATTATCTTTCACCGGCGCTGAGAAAAGAAATTCATACTTAGTATCAATTTCATCTTTATGAGGCAGCAGTTCACTCACTAAGGGAGCACGAGTTTCACGATTCTTCGGGAACTTACTTGCCGCGAGGAATAATCCCGCAGCCCCATCTCGTAAGATGTAAGTATCTTCAACCTTCTCACAAGTTAATTCAGGCATCGGCACTGGGTCCATCTTCGGTGGCGCGGCTTCACCATTTCGCAATAACTTACGAGTATTTTTACACTCTTCATTGGTACAACCAAAGTACTTACCAAAGCGGCCGGTGCGAAGCTGCATTTCTGATGAACACTTATCACACTCTAATACAGGGCCATCATAGCCCTTGATCTTAAACTCACCCTCTTCAACTTCATACCCAGAACAGTCCGGGTTGTTACCACAAACGTGTAGCTTACGTTGCTCATCGATCAGATAACTGTCCATGGCGGTTAAACAAATTGAACAACGGCGCTTCTTACGCAAAAGTTTTGACTCGCCTTCCTCATCATCTGCACTGGCGATTTCATCACCCGGTACAAGATTGATCGTCGATTTACAACGCTCTTTTGGCGGCAAGGAGTAACCTGAACAGCCCAAAAACACGCCCGTACTACCCGTACGAACCTGCATATGACGACCACAACTAGGGCAAGGAATATCTGTCTCGGTTGGATCATTTTCA
>NZ_LWGE01001240.1:0-1371 GCF_001635315.1 Oleiphilus sp. HI0123 | reverse complement strand
TGTCATCAAGGCTATTTATTTATCCAGTCAGATAAAAATGATGGCATGCAGGGTTTGTTAGTCGATTATAAAAATCGCGGTGTACGCTGTGGAGAACTGGTAAGCAAGTAATGACTGAACAAAAACCTGACACTATTTTTTCTCAAGCGCTTGATAGCGTAGGCGACTTCAAGTTTGACGAAGCAGTTGCCCGAGTTTTCCCTGACATGATCCGTCGCTCGGTTCCCGGTTACACCACGATAATTCCGATGATCGGTCTCATCACTGAGCGCTACGCTCAGAACGATTCAGCATGTTATGACCTGGGTTGTTCCCTAGGTGCATCAACACTTGCTATGCGCCATGGCTTAAGAGACAAAAGTTGCCAACTCATCGCCGTCGATAACTCAGAGTCGATGCTTGATCGCTGCAACCACTATATCAAAATAGATAACGAAGAAACTCCCGTTGAACTTGTGTGTAAGGATATCACAGAGCTGGCGTTTCAACCTTGCTCAGTCGTGACGTTAAATTTCACCCTGCAGTTTGTTGACCCTGCATTGCGCTTAAAACTCCTCAAAGATATCTATGCTGCAATGGAGCCGGGTGGCGTACTAATTCTTTCCGAAAAGATCTGTTTTGACAATCAAAATGAGCAAAGCGAGCTAGAAGAACTGCACTGGTTGTTTAAACGCGCAAACGGCTATAGTGAACTGGAAGTGAGCCAAAAGCGAAGCGCCCTTGAAAAGGTACTAATGCCAGACACCCTAGAAGCCCATCAAGCGCGTTTGAAAGAGGCCGGGTTTACTCACTCCCACCTTTGGTATCAATGTTTCAACTTTATGTCGCTGATAGCGATTAAAGCAGCTTAGGTATAACGATGGATTTCTACCCTCTCTATGACGACTTATTTGCTTTCATGCGCAGCAACAAGCTCGAACCCTGGTTGGAGACTTTAATCCCCCTACTCAAACATAAGCTTCAAGAAAAGCCTCATGGTGACTTAAAGCGTTGGTTGGAGGCCTATCATTCTCTGCCAGTTTTAAACTCCGACATCGTCAATCTAGATGCTTCACGTGTTGGTGCCGACAGCAAGGAAGGCCTAAATAGTGATACGTTTAAACAGCTTGAACAAGCACTTAGAGGTTTAATACCCTGGCGAAAAGGACCCTATGACTTATTCGGCGTTCATATCGATACGGAGTGGCGATCAGACTGGAAATGGGAACGTATCAAAGACCACATCACCCCCTTAAAAAACCGGATTATACTCGATGTAGGCTGCGGTTCTGGTTATCACTGCTGGCGTATGTTGGGCGAAGGCGCACAAAATGTTATTGGGATCGACCCGAACTTTTTATTCTTACTACAGTTCGAGACTCTAAAGAAATA
>NZ_LWGE01001239.1:0-5908 GCF_001635315.1 Oleiphilus sp. HI0123 | reverse complement strand
AATGACACCCGATACTTCATAGCCAACGGTACAAGGCGTTTTCGGCGCATCAGGGTAGAGGCCTTGTCGAGCCAAAATATCAGCAAAATTCAATCCCGCAGCTTTCACTGCAATACGAACTTCCTTATCACCAGCCACCAGGTCGGCAGCCTCTTGAACTTGTAATACATTTGCTTTCCCGCTATTGCTTATGATGATTTTTTTCATGATGCGCTCCTTGAACTTGACTGGTGCTAAAACTAACTCAGTTCAGAGAATGAGAAAACCCTTACTTTTCGGAATGGTGTTTTCAATAATCTGGTTCAAACTCGAATGAAGCGAAAAGTTGGTCTGCGTAGTTTGTTAGTTCAAGTGTTGCTGCGTGAGTTTCATAGCGTCGGCTTAGCGTCGTGCTGATTAGTACGTTTGCGAAGCCGGGGTGAGGACAGGTCAGGGTGATACTGTCTATCAGCGCTGGGCCGGGCTTTGCTCGACCTCGCCAGTCTTCGCTATTACTGGTTTGACGAATGCATAATTCGCCATAGCGTGTATCAATGGCTTGTGCCTGGTGATGGAGGACTAAACCTTTTGGCTGCCGTTCTAATTGCAGGTGGCGCTTTAGTGCCTGTAAGTGCGCGTTGGCACTCGAATACATACCGCTTCTTGGGCCGCGAGTTAAGGTGACTAGAATGGAGTAACTATCGTCTTGGTTTAATTGGCTGAGTTTCAGACGATGACTTGTGCCATATACGACTGCAAACCAGGGTGTTTCTGTAGGCACTTCAAAAGAGAAAGTAAAGCCATCAACACGCTGACCGGGTTTAATGTTGGTCTGATCAAAGCTGGCGCAAGCTGATAAAAACAGTGCTAATAGGACTATTGAGCGCTTTATTATTAGCGTTATTGGCTTATAGGAAGTTAGCATCTGCTTACTTTAGCATTTAGGAGGTGTTCCATCTAGTTTAGTTGCCAGAATGGCGTTTAATATTTTGGCCTATTGTAATGTAAATCGTGTTGGCCGACTTTGCATGCGACCCACTATATTTGCTAGGCTTCTCGTGAATTCAATCATTAGCAAAAGGAATTTGCGATGCCGATAAATTGGAAAGACCTGCCCGACGTGTCTCCTCATGATGCCCAAAGGGAAGTTAAGAATCACAGCCCCTTTCAGGAGAACGACCTATGAATATGGACACGGCGCTTCACGCCCTAAAATCTTACTTTGGCTATGATGCCTTTCGCCTCAATCAGGCGGGTGCCATCGAACGTACACTTAAGGGCCAGTCTAGCCTGGTGATTATGCCTACCGGTGGTGGTAAGTCTATTTGTTACCAGCTGCCCGCTGTCATGCTGGACGGTTTGAGTATTGTTGTCTCACCTCTTATCGCACTAATGCAGGATCAAGTCTCAGCACTTCAACTTAGCGGTATTCAAGCTGAGGCGCTAAATAGTGCCTGCAGCAGTGATGAGGAGCAGATGATTCGAACCCGAGCGGAAAGTGGTGCACTTAAGCTTTTATATGTATCACCCGAACGCGCTGTTTCAAGAGGTTTTTTGAATTGGGTGAGTCGTTTGAATATCGTGCAAATTGCCATTGATGAAGCGCACTGTGTTTCAATATGGGGGAATGACTTCCGTCCTGAATATACTCGCCTAACCGAGCTGATACGTTTGTTCTCCAATGTGCCGGTAGCCGCCTTGACTGCAACCGCAGATACTGCGACACAGCAAGATATTCGTCAGCAACTAGGCTTGGTCAACTGCGAGACCTTTGTATCCAGTTTTGAGCGTAAAAATATTGAAATAGAGGTCTTGCCAGCTAAAAAACGAATTCAGGTGATCTACCAGTTTCTGCAAACGCAAGGCAAGGAAGCCGGTATTATTTATTGCTTGAGCCGCCGCAGTACCGAAGAAACGGCAGCGAAATTACGTGATGCCGGATACATTGCCGAGCATTATCACGGAGCGATGAATAGTGAACGTAGGGCAGAGGTGCAAGACAAGTTCTTGCGTGATGATATCCAGATAGTCTGCGCTACCATCGCCTTTGGTATGGGTATCGATAAACCGAATATTCGCTGGGTAATTCACTATAACCTGCCAAAAAATATTGAAAGCTATTATCAGGAAATGGGCCGTGCCGGGCGAGATGGCGAAGAGGCCAAAGCGCTACTGTTTGCAGGTTTTGGTGATATGAAAACCCTGACAGGCTTTATCGAAGATAGCGATGCCGATGAGCGCTTCAAACAAGTGCAATTAGCCAAGCTTAGCCGGCTTTGGGAGTTTACCCAGACGCTTTCTTGTCGTACCAATTTTGTTCTGAATTACTTTGGTGAGCATCGAGAAGAAGGTTGTGGGCACTGCGACCACTGCATTCATCCACCCAAAAGCTTCGATGGCACAGTCATCGCTCAGAAAGCCCTGTCTGCTTGCTTTAGAGTTCAGCAGCGCAATTTGGCTGTAGGTATTAATATGTTAATTGATATCTTGAGAGCTTCATCGAGTCGCGCGGTATTGGAGTCGGGTCTAAATACTATCAAGACCTACGGCGCAGGTAAGGACATCGCCTGGAAAGACTGGTCTCACTACATTACACAGCTGATTGATCGCGGCTATCTATCACTCGACTTTTCTCAAGGCAGTACACTGCATCTGACGGACTTATCGATGGCTGTTTTGAAAGGAGATAAGACAGTTCAGCTATGTGAGCCTGTAGATCCAAAAATCAATCAGGTTGAGAAAAAAGTGAACAAGCACGCCGATCTTAGCGAGGCTGAGCATCTTTTGTTTGAGGCATTAAAAGGGCTCAGAAAAGAAATTTCGCAGAAGGATAAAGTTCAGGGCTATACCGTTTTTTCAGATGCAAGCTTAAAAGACATGTCTCGGCTTAAGCCTGGGAACTTAGCCGCCTTCTTGACGGTCAGCGGTGTGGGGGATCATAAGTGTGAGAAGTATGGTGAGTCCTTCGTTGCCTTAATATCCAGCTTGGTTGATGAGAGTGATCGCTTACTTATTGATGGGCCTGTGCGGAAAAAGTTGCCGCCTAAACCTGCGCGTAGTGACTTTACTATGGCGAAACTAGGCGATACGCATCGAGAGACCTTTTCGCTCTATCAGCAAGGGCAGTCACCCAATGAGATCGCCAAAACGAGAGGTTTAAGTAAGTCTACGATAATTAGCCATATATATCGTCTGGCTTTTCATGGGGAAGACGTTGATGTCAGTACGATGATATCGCCAGAACAAATAGCGGGTATTCAGGCACAATGGCTAAGCTTGAACAAGCCTGAACGAATCAAACCAGTATTCGAGGCCTTGGGTGAGGGCTATGACTGGGAACAGATACGTTACGCGGTATGTTTGAGCGATACAGAGGTTTAAACCTAGTAGCTCTCTATAATGTCATAGTGCAGTTGCCCGCCTTTATTATGGCTACGATATAGGTGAAATTGATTAATCTGGTAAGGCCTGGCGATGGGCTCTTGATTGACGAATGCGTCGATATAGGCCTTATCCATACTGTGCTTACAGTGCGCCAACGTGATATGTGGGGTGAACTGACGGGAGTCGATTTTGATGCCCGCTTCGCGTAGTGAGTGGCTAATCATTTTTTGCAGCCGAGCTAAGTCATCATTCAGGGCGAGCCCGAGCCATAAAATGTTCTTACTCTTTTTAGGGGAAAAGACTCCGGTTTGAGTGAAGTGAGTACTAAAGGCATTGAATTGGATATTCTGCAGTGCTTGGCTGACCACCTTAGGCTCTGCTTCACCAATAAACTGTAAGGTCATATGCAAGAGTTCAGGGCGAAGTAAGCGAGCGCCCTCAGCTGTTGGCGGCTGATACTGTAACACTTCAGCTTGTGTTGTATTTGATAAGGGGGTTGCGATAAAGAGCCTCATAGCTTTTCCACTATTCATTATCTTGTGAGAAATATCCCGGACAGTCTGCGCCACATGCCGGGCACTTAGCTTTGCCTTGATTCTGCTAGCTAATTACTTTTTCCTTTTATCAATGGCCTCTATACTTATCAGTATTGGGGTTAAGTTTGTCAATCTCAATGTGCCGAGTCGATTTCCCTTGCACAAACGGAGGGCTTCACCTATGAATTTGAGTCGTTCTCCTGCCGTGGCAGGACAGTTTTACCCGTCCAACCCGCAGCAGCTGCGCGCTAATATTGATGACTGTATGAAAATCGCCTTGTCGGTCTTGCCAGAAGTACCGGCAGCTCAGCCAAAAGCGATTATCGTGCCTCATGCAGGGTATATCTATTCAGGTGCGGTCGCTGCCTCGGCTTACGCGAGTTTGCTACCCTATGTCGATAAAATCAAACGAGTCGTTCTCTTGGGGCCATCCCATCATTATGGTTTTAAAGGTTTGGCCAGTAGCCACTTCCATAGCTATGAGACTCCCTTGGGAATGATCGAACTTGATTACCTAGCGACCCAAAAACTTGAGCTTAAGGGGCTAGCTCAAACGCTTGACCAGGCCCACCTTCAGGAGCATAGCCTCGAAGTTCAATTACCTTTTCTACAAGCGCTATTAGGCGACTTCAGTTTGCTTCCCTTAGTTGTTGGAGATGCGGATAAGCATCAGGTTGCCAAGGTGATTGATTCCTTATGGGGTGGCGAAGATACCTTGTTTGTCATCAGTTCTGACCTGAGTCATTTTCTGAGCTACGAAGTCGCTAGTAAAAAGGATAGCAAGACTGCCGAAGCTATCGACACGCTTCAGGCAGACTTGATTGAATATGACGATGCCTGTGGCCGAAACCCGGTGAATGGATTACTTCAAATCGCACTAAAACGTGATCTGACGCCGCATCGCTTGGCACTGTGTAATTCAGGTGATACTGCTGGAGATAAAGATAGAGTGGTTGGCTACGGTGCTTGGAGTTTTACCTAAGCTAGCGTATTTATAAAAGGAGAAATGCCTTGAATGAACAGCATCAGCAGCAACTGATCGCTATAGCACAAGCATCTATCAGGCATGGCTTAGATCACGGTAGGCCTTTGTCCGTTCAAATCGGTGACTATGATGCTGAGCTAGAAAAAGAGTTTGCCAGCTTTGTTACATTGAAAATTAGCGGAGAATTACGCGGCTGTATAGGTTCCCTTCAGGCTTATCGGCCTCTAGTGCTCGATATTGCAGAGAATGCTTACCGTGCAGCATTTAATGACTCCCGCTTTTCGCCTATGTCACAGAGCGAATACGAGAAACTCCAATATCATATTTCTGTACTCAGCACCCCAGAGCCGATGCAGGTGAATTCAGAGCAAGACTTACTATCTCAACTACGTGTCGGTATAGATGGCCTGATATTGACGTTGGGTAATCGAAGAGCAACTTTTCTACCCTCTGTCTGGGAGCAGCTGCCAGATAAGTCTGATTTTTTAAATCACCTTAAAGCCAAAGCTGGATTGACGTTGGACTATTGGAATGAATCAATAGAACTTGAACGCTACACTGTAGAGAGTTTTGGTGATTAGCCCTATAGATAAGGACCTTATTAAGATAGTATTTATGACTGTTCGCAATTAAGCCCTGCCGGAGGGTCCTTTTGTTATCATCACTTTTTTCTAGAAAGCGTCCCAACAAAAAAAACGACATGTTGAATGAAGGTCTTCAGTTAGCCATGGCTTTTGGTAAGAACTGGCAAGTCTCGACACAGGAACGCTTCGCTAAAAAATACCCGACTCTCTCGGCCGCGGAACTGGACGAATATAACCAGCTTTTCTTATCAGCGCTTAAATACGCTCATGACACAGCTTTTGTTTTGGCGACCAACTTTAAAGCGCATAACAATATCGAAAAGTTTAAGGAAATATATTGCGCAAAGTACAACTGGGTGTCAGAAGAAAACCTAAAGCCTTTATATAAACAAGGGCTGTATTATGTCGAGCGACAATTGGCGGCAGAATAAAAACGCCTG
>NZ_LWGE01001238.1:0-4230 GCF_001635315.1 Oleiphilus sp. HI0123 | reverse complement strand
TACAGCTCCACCTGTAGTTCCTGGCTTTGCGGCAAACATTGCATCTCGTTTAACCGGAGCAAAGCTCATTTATCATTGTATGGATTTACATCCCGAGATTGGTAAATTATCAGGTGAATTTTCTAATCCTACGGTCTACAGAGCTTTAGAACGTATTGATATCGCTACTTGTAGAAGAGCGAGTCGTATCATTGTTTTGTCGGAAGATATGCGTAAGGCAATCGGAAAACGTGATGCCTCTTTGGTTAGTAAAGTTAGTGTTATTAATAACTTTAGTTTGCCTTCAGAAGATAAATTGAGTAATTCTAAAAGTGATTGGTTTGAAGTCAAATCAAAAGATAAGTTGAGACTGTTTTTTGCCGGAAATATTGGTCGCTTCCAAGGCTTGGAGTTATTTGTTGAAGCAATTCATGAACTTGTTCAGAGTGGAAATACGCACGTCGAACTTGTGTTCATGGGTGAAGGTGCTGCATTACCTGAAATCACAAAGCTAGCTAACTCTGGCCCAGCAAAAGATTTGATTCATTTTGTCTCTCACCAGCCAATATCGATTGCAAAACGGGCAATGCAGGCTGCAGATTTCGGTATTGTTTGTCTAACGCCTGAGATCATTCGATATGCTTATCCAAGCAAGACATTAACCTATTTAGAGCAAGGCTGCCCAATTTTCTCTGTTGTTGAGCAGGACAGCGAATTAGCAAAGATGGTGGAAACTAGGCAAATTGGCGTTAGTTCTCCGATAAACGATAAAGCTGCGTTAGTGTATAGGTTAACTGAACTTGCAAATAATAGAGAAAAGTGTCTGACTTTCTCAGAAAATGCAAAAGCTACATATAAAGAATTATTTGAGATTGAGACATGTCTGGAAAAGTGGTCTCATGAATTAAAGGAGTTATGATTTTGGGACACGGGGATTTTAAGCCGGTAGTGATTGTTGGCGCACCACGATCGGGAACTAATATGTTAAGGGATGTCTTGACTAGTTTTGATGGGATATGTACTTGGCCTTGTGATGAGATCAATTACATTTGGCGTCATGGCAACGTGAAACATCCGTCAGATGAAATACCTGCGAACAAGGTGACGCCAAGTATCAAGAAATATATACGTAGCAAGTTTTCGGCAATTTCTAAAGAATATAACTCTCCGATGGTAATTGAGAAAACCTGTGCAAACTCTCTTAGAGTAGATTTTGTAAAAGAGGTTTTACCCGATGCTAAATACATATTTATCTACCGTGACGGTATAGACGCAACTGGCTCCGCAAAGCTTAGATGGACCGCGAAATTAGATATACCATACATATTGGAAAAAGTTCGCTATGTACCTAAGAGTGATTTGCCATATTATGCATTACGATACTTGTGGGCTCGGGTTTATCGGTTTTTTTCGAAAGATAGTCGTTTAGCGTTCTGGGGACCTGCTTTAGATGACATGCAAGAAACGTTGGAGGCACACTCGTTAAATGAAGTTTGTGCTTTGCAATGGCAGCGTTGCGTGGATAAGTCTGAAGCTGAACTGTCTAAGTTCTCTGAAGACCAGGTTGTTCGTGTTAAGTACGAAGACTTTGTCACTGAGCCATCGAGGGAGTTAGCTAAAATCCTTGATTTCTTAGAAGTTGATCTACCTGAAGAAGTTATTGCTGAGTCTGTAAGTGGTGTTTCTAATAAAAGCTTGGGTAAAGGTAGAGTGGCTCTAGGTGTTGAAGATGTTAAGGGCTTAGAGGAATTAGTGGGGGAGACTTTGAAGCGTTATGGTTACCTCTAATAGTTCTAGCCTCCCAGCTCTCAGTACATATCAGAGTTTTCAAAAAAGGAGCTTCGACTTTATCGTCGCTTTTTTAGGTTTGTTAGCTTTGTGGTGGCTGATAATCATTGCTTATATTACCGCTTCGTTTGACACTCGTAGCAATGGATTTTTTGTTCAAGGGCGTGTAGGAAAAAATGGTAGAGTCTTTAAAGTTGTTAAAATAAAGACGATGCGACCTATTAAGGGCTTGGATACGACAGTAACACAAAGTGGTGACCCTCGGATTACGTCGTTAGGCGCATTCTTCAGAAAAACTAAGATCGATGAATTGCCTCAATTATGGAATGTTTTACTTGGTCAGATGAGCTTTGTTGGTCCTAGACCTGATGTGCCAGGTTTTGCGGATAAACTCCAAGGCGAAGAACGTGCGGTACTGTCCCTAAGACCTGGGATCACTGGGCCTGCTACGCTAAAATACCGAAATGAAGAAGAAATTTTGGCTGCTCAGGAAGACCCTGAAGCTTATAATCGTGATGTTATTTTCCCTGATAAGGTTAGAATAAATGTCGATTATATTCGTGTCTGGTCGTTCAAACAGGACATTAATTATATAGTCAGAACGGTTTTACATTAGTGGCTTAACTAACCTTAAGCTAGTACTAAAGTCCTATTATTCCAATGGTTGTTTTATGTCTAAAGTAAGTTTATCTCCTTGGCCTTCTTTTACCCAAGAAGAGGCTGATGCTGTGCAGAAAGTTCTTTTATCTAACAAAGTGAACTACTGGACTGGCCAAGAAGGGAGAGAGTTTGAAAAAGGATTCGCTAAGTTTGCGGACTGTGAATATGCCATAGCCGTTTCAAATGGAACGACAGCGTTGGACTTAGCTCTTAAGGGACTTGGTATTAGGGCTGGGGATGAAGTTATAGTGACCTCTCGAACATTTATAGCATCTATTAGTTCAATTGTTACCGCTGGTGCAACTCCAGTGTTTGCGGATGTTGATCGAGATTCGCAAAATATATCGCCCGAAACGATTGAAGCAGTAATTACGGATAAAACTAAAGCTATCATTTGTGTTCATCTCGCCGGGTGGCCCTGTGAGATGGATGGTATTATGGCTTTAGCTGAAAAACATGCTCTTAAGGTCATCGAAGATTGTGCTCAAGCTCATGGTGCTAGATATAAAGGGAAATCCGTAGGTTCGATAGGTCATGTTGGCGCTTGGTCTTTTTGCCAGGATAAGATCATGACTACTGGCGGTGAAGGTGGCATGGTTACGACAAATGATAAGAACCTATGGAATTTTATGTGGTCTTATAAAGATCACGGTAAGAGTTACGATGCGGTATATAACAGAGAACACCCTCCTGGTTTCCGTTGGTTGCATGAATCATTTGGTACAAACTGGCGTTTAACTGAGATGCAATCTGCTATAGGACGTATTCAGCTAACTAGAATGGCTGAGTGGACTAGAGTTAGAAATGAACATGCTGGTAAGTTGGTAAAGGTGTGTCGAAACTTTCCTTGTATTCGAGTACCAAACGTTCCAGATTATATTGAGCATGCCAATTACAAGTTCTATGTCTTTGTTGAGCTTGATCAGCTTGCTGATGGTTGGACCCGAGATAAAATTGTTAACACGTTAAATGAACTTGGCGTTCCCGCAATGCAAGGAAGTTGCTCTGAAGTGTATTTAGAGAAAGCTTTTGATAATACCCCTTTTCAACCTAAGGAAAGTCTACCAATGGCAAAGGAGTTAGGTGAGACGAGCCTTATGTTATTGATTCATCCAACTATAACGTCTGAACAGATGGATGCAGTTGCTTCACATTTGACTGATGTATTAACTCAAGCTACTAAGTAGGGTGTTGATTTCTGCTTTATGACTAATACCTAGAATGAAGCATGATTATATAGACTCACTTAGAGGGGTTGCCATAATCATGGTGATTGGCGTACACACCTCTCATAGTGTAGGCATCATCGAAGGTTGGCTTGGTTACATGGCTAAATACGGACAAATGGGCGTTCAACTCTTTTTCGTTGTTTCCGCCTATACTCTATGTATGTCATTTGATCGGCGAAGTGGTGAATCTCGCCCATTACTGAGCTTTTATACGCGAAGGTTTTTCAGAATTGTACCCGTATATTATCTTGGAATTATTGGGTATTTTACGTATCGCTCCTTGATGGCAAGTATAAAGGCTGGTGACTTAGTTATTCCTGAGCAGTATAGCGTTCTGAATACTGCTGCGAATGTATTTTTTCTTCACGGTTTATTTCCTCCTGCAAATAATTCAATTGTTCCTGGTGGTTGGTCTATCGGGACTGAAATGCTTTTTTATTTGTGCTTCCCTTTACTGTTTGTGTTTTTTAATAGACGGGCAACAAGCTTATTAGTAAGTATTGCTCCACTTCTTGTCCTATTTACTGTTTATTTTGTCTTTTATTTCGGCAATGTACTTATTGCGAACAATAGT
>NZ_LWGE01001237.1:0-8010 GCF_001635315.1 Oleiphilus sp. HI0123 | reverse complement strand
AATTAGTGTCGCCCAGGGCAGAGTGTATTTATGTGGGTAAGAAAAGTGCCGACCATGCTTTGCCCCAAGAGCAAATAAACCAGTTGATTGTCGAAAAAGCGATGAGCGGCAAGAAGGTTGCTCGTCTTAAAGGCGGTGACCCTTTTATCTTTGGTCGTGGTGGTGAAGAGGTTCAGGAACTGTTGGATGCGGGGGTTGCTTGCCGAGTCGTCCCAGGTGTTACCGCTGCTTCAGGTTGTACGACTTATTCCGGCATTCCATTAACTCACCGGGATTTTGTTCATGGTTGCACTTTTATCACGGGCCATCTTCAGGATGATACGCTGGATTTACCTTGGCAGGCTTTGGCACGTGAAGATCACACTGTTGTGATTTACATGGGTATTAAAACATCACCAATACTGTCTAGAGAGTTAATTAATAACGGCTTGGCCGAAGACATGCCGGTTGCCCTAATCAGTAACGGCACCACAGAGAATCATCGAACCTATCGAACCAATATTTCAGATTTGCCAGAATTTGTTCTAGCGAACCAAATCAAGCCGCCAACACTGATTGTTATTGGCCGAGTGGTAAATGCTTTGGATACCGAAGGTTTTGATCAGGCTACTTTGCTTGATGAAGCCTCCAGGCATGAACAGATGATGACTAAGGTAGGTTGATTGTGAGACAGCTGTTATTTCTCTTAAGTCTATTTTCCTCGTTTGCTATTGCAGGCTCACCGGAGCTCGCGTCTGAGCCCGAAGTAAATATCAATAGCAGAATGGGGCAGGAGCTATACCAAACTCATTGTCAGGCCTGTCATGGTGAGAATCGTTTGGGTGCAATGGGTCCGGCTTTACTTCCTGGGAACCTCAAGCGCTTGAGAAAAAATAAAGCGCTAGGTGTCATTAAAAATGGCCGCGTAGCGACGCAAATGCCAGCATTTATGAGTACGCTTAATGACGCGGAAATCGAAGCTTTGGGTGATCTGATCTATACGCCTTTGAAAGAGATGCCGAAGTGGGATTTGAGTGATATTAATCAGTCTCAAAAAGTCTTTTTCAAGCCTGGCGACTTAGGTGAAAAGCCGGTTTTTGAAGCCGATATGATGAACTTGTTCATTGTCGTTGAGCTAGGTGATCATCATGCAACGGTTTTGAATGGTGATACATTTGAGCCTATCCATCGTTTTAAAACCCACTTTGCCTTACATGGTGGGCCAAAGTATTCACCTGATGGTCGCTTTGTTTACTTTGCTTCACGTGATGGCTGGGTGAGCAAGTTTGATATCTATAATCTAAAGATTGTTTCTGAAGTCAGGGTGGGGATTAATACACGTAACCTCGCTGTATCGAGTGACGGCCGCTATGCCATGGCGGCGAATTACCTTCCGAATAACTTGGTGATCCTGGATACCAAAGATCTGTCTCCCATTAAGGTGATTGATGTTAAGGATAAGGATGGTAATACGTCGCGCGTCAGTGCTGTCTACAATGCACCGCCAAGAAATAGCTTTATTGCTGCCTTAAAAGATATAAAAGAGGTTTGGGAAATAAACTATGAAGACAAACCTCCTGCCGGTTTCGTTGGTTGGGAGCATAGCTATCACAAAGAAGCGGGGGACGTTGTTACACCTGAACCTTTCCCGATTCGAAAGGCCAAAGTGTCAGCCTATCTAGATGACTTCTTTTTTAACCAGGACTATAGCTTACTCTTCGGTGCCTCACGTGAAGGCGAGGGGATTATCGTCTCGCTAGATGCCCGCAAAGAAATTGGTGAGCTAGATGTCCCGGGTATGCCGCACTTGGGGTCAGGGATTACTTGGGATTATCAAGGCAAAGAAGTGATGGCAACGCCGAACCTAAAGGACGGAAAGGTCAGCATTATCGATATGGATAACTGGCAGACAATTAAGCATATCGAAACAAAAGGGCCAGGCTTTTTTATGCGTAGCCATGAGAAGACACCTTATGCCTGGGTCGATGTTTTCTTTGGTCCAAACAAAGACCTTATGCACGTTATCGATAAATCGACATTGGAGATTGTTAAAACACTGCAGCCTATTCCCGGCAAGACGGCGGCTCATATTGAATTCACCAAAGATGGTCGCTATGCCCTGATGAGTATTTGGGATATGGACGGTGCGTTGATTGTCTATGATGCGCAAACGCTTGAGGAAGTGAAACGCTTGCCGATGACGAAGCCTTCGGGGAAGTATAATGTCTTTAATAAAACCACTTACTCCCGTGGCACGAGTCATTAACATGATACTTTAAAGGGCGATGAGCATGAGATTCAGATCTTTAATATTAGGCAGTATTGCAACCATTGTGATCCTGCTAAGTGCTCAGCTCGCCTATGTATTAATTGCCTCTTATATCGGTCAAGCTGCTTCAAACTCCACATTAATTGGTGAACACAAAGACCTGATGTGGTTCTTTCTCAGCATATGCTCATATGCGCTAAGCTTCTTTTTGGGTGGTTTTATTACATCCTTAATGGAGAGCGGTGCGCCCGTGCTGAATGCCGTAACGGTAGGGTTTATCGTCGCCATGTTATCAATGCTTAGTGTTGGCGACCTTAGTGTGCTTAATACTCGGGCATTGATCATGGTGTTCTTCGGCGTCGCATTCGCCTTTCTTGGCGGCGTTTGGGGCGCGGGAGTCTTTGCTAGAAAGCTAGTCTGATTTTTTTCCGTTTGCTGTTCACAACCTGTAACCCCTTAGCTTTGCTTATAGGGTTACACCCCCCCTCTCTATTTTTGTCTAGTACTAGCCTGCCAACGAGCCGGAGAGGGTGTAGCCAACAGGTTGGTTGAGACTATGGTTCTGACCCGATTGAAGCTGTGTGGCTTGTTTAAGCCTTTCTAATTCTCTGTTGTCATTTTAACTCACGGGTGTCATTTAGACTTCTTTAAAGTGTTGTCATAATGAAGGTTTATCAGAAAAATAACAATAAAAACAATGATCTATATCCTGGTACGGTATTTGTAATAGCTAAGTCGTGAGCTTGTTTTTCTGTCCCAATAATTGAATGTCAGAAAAGCATATCAAGGAGGAGGGTTCACATTACAAGTGGGGTGACCGTCAAGGGTATACCGGGTTTTCAAAGGCTCGGTAGCCGTTACTCAAAGCGGCGCAAGAGATAAAAACAGGAGGCAAACATGGCTGATAACTTTACCAAAGGAATGGCCCGAAATATTTATTATGGTGGTGGGGTGTTCTTCTTCCTGCTGCTTGTCGGGCTGACCTTTGACACAATGCGGATATTGCCGGAGCGAGATCATCGGGAAAATATTACCGAAGCTGTCGTGAAGGGCAAAGAAATATGGGAAAAGAACAATTGTATCGGTTGTCACAGTTTGATGGGGGAAGGGGCTTACTTTGCACCTGAACTTGCAAATGTATTTGATCGATATGGTGCCGGTGATGAGGCGGTATTTGAAAGCTTCATGCAAAACTGGATGGCGATTCAGCCATTAAATGTTCCAGGTCGCCGTCAAATGCCTCAGTTCCATTTATCAGAAGAGGACGTACATAACGTTTCTCAATTCCTGATCTGGACCTCGCGCATTGATGACAATGACTGGCCACCGAATAAGCAAGGTTAGGGAGTTGCTATGAAATACGAATCGCAGAGTGTTGCAAAAAACTATTTTATTTTCGCCATGGTTCTGTTCGCAGGTCAGGCGGTATTCGGGCTCATTATGGGTCTTCAATATATCGTTGGTGACTTTCTAGCAGGTGCTATTCCGTTTAACGTTGCACGTATGGTGCACACGAACTTGCTCATCGTTTGGCTATTATTTGGCTTTATGGGAGCAACTTACTACCTTGTCCCAGAAGAGAGTCAAACTGAACTGTATAGCCCCTTGCTTGCCAAAATCCTGTTTTGGGTGTTTGCCGCAGCCGGCGTTGCGACCATTCTAGGTTATTTGCTAGTGCCTTATAGCACCTTGGCAGATATTACTTTTAATGAACTCTTACCGACCATGGGGCGAGAATTCCTTGAACAACCGACGATTACTAAAATTGGTATTGTCATCGTTTGTCTCGGGTTCATCTTCAATGTAGGTATGACCATCCTTAAGGGCCGCAAAACAGTGATCAACATGGTATTGATTACAGGTCTGATTGGTTTGGCAGTGTTCTTCTTATTCTCTTTCTATAACCCAGGTAACTTGGTTCTTGATAAGTTCTTCTGGTGGTGGGTTGTTCACCTATGGGTTGAAGGTGTTTGGGAATTGATCATGGGTGCTATTTTGGCTTATACCTTGATCAAAGTGACTGGCGTTGACCGTGAGATAATAGAGAAGTGGTTGTATGTGATTATTGCTTTAGCACTGATTACCGGCCTGATAGGAATGGGGCACCACTACTTCTGGATCGGCCCGGGTGAGTACTGGTTGTGGCTGGGTTCTATCTTCTCAGCGCTTGAACCAATTCCTTTCTTCATGATGGTTGTGTTCGCATTCAAGATGGTTCGTGAACGTCGTCATGAGCATGGCAACCAGATAGCATTGACTTGGGCTTTAGGTACTTCGGTAATGGCGTTCTTGGGCGCAGGTGTATGGGGCTTCATTCATACGCTAGCACCGGTGAACTATTTTACACACGGTTCGCAGATTACTGCAGCTCACGGACATCTAGCATTCTTTGGGGCTTACTCAATGATTGTGATGACGATAATGTCCTATTCAATGCCAATTATGCGTGGTCGCCCTCACGGCAACTGTGAAAGAGCACAGAGATTGGAGCGTATGTCGTTCTGGACAATGTGTATCGCAATGTGCGGTATTACTTTGGCATTAACAGTGGCGGGCGTCTGGCAGATTATTCTCCAGCGTTTACCAGATGACGCAAATGCTCTGAGCTTTATGGCAACTCAAGAACAACTTCATCCTGTCTTCTGGGTACGTTTGTTCTTCGGTGTGATGTTCACTACAGGTGTAGGCATGTTCTTCGCAAGCTTCTTTGTTGGCGATAAGCAAGGTCTAGTTATCCCTGAGGGTGAGCAAAGAGCAGCTTCATAAGTGAAGTGCAAGTTGGCTGAACTTAGAACTTAGGAATAAGCTTAGCCAGCTATATTGACCCCACTTAGGTGCAGTCAGATATTTGGGCTGCACCTTACTCCATAACCATAATCTATGATGTTTAATCAGGTGTTAGATGGAAGAGTTAGTTGGTGAATTTTGGCATCGATTTGTTACGCGACAAGCTTCAACTGAGTTTGAAGATGCGCGCGTAGATTTAGTCGAATTGAGTGCTCAGTTAGCACCCTTTTACCGTGCTCTCGGCGGAAGCCCAGGCAAAGTGATAGAAGGTGCAATGGGACGCGAGCTGAAATTTCGTCGTAGACTGATTCAACGTATGGCGGGGACGCATAAGCGAAGTGAATTGGCATGGCAGGATGAACGTAGTCTGCGTTTGCCAACATCACATGCCTTATTTGAAGACAAAGCTTTAAACGAAGATTTATATTTCTGGTTGACGGCCTTGGCCGCTCAACTACCGAAAGTGACGCACTGGTTTACCGATAACCAGCAAGCGACGCTAGAGATCCTAAAGTCAAAACCGGGGTTAAGAGAGCGGTATTTCCGCCTTGTCGACGCGGTTTTGCCTTTGCGACCTCCTTTGGAAAAATTACAGGGTGAAAGACTTGATCGCGAGCTTGCGATACATCAAGCACTAAAAGACCCAGGGAGCGTCGAAACACTCCCGAAAGCGCCGGGCGACCCTTTCCCGATTAGCCTATGGCTCTACCCAGAACCGATTCATGGGGTTAGTGTTGCACCGATTGAAGAAGATGAAGAAGAGCTGCCAGCTGAAAGCAGCGGTGCCCAGACTGAGAAAGTTCGTGGCCCGCGTAAAGATGCTCAGCGCACCGATGATGCCAAGAAGACCGATGGCTTATTAATCTTTATGCTCGATAGCTTATTCAGCTGGACGGAGCATGTTGATCTAGACAGACCTCAGGAAGAGGATGTAGACGATGATGCCAGTTCCGTTGCAGAAGATCTGGATATTATTACGCTTTCTCGTAAGCGCCGGGCTGGCGCAGCTAAGATCAAGTTCGACCTGGATTTACCCGCCCCGCATAACGATGATTTAGCCATTGGTGATGGCATACGCCTTCGTGAATGGGATTACAGAAAGTCTGTCTATATTGAAGACTTTTGTTTATTGCAGCCCATGCTAGCGGATGACGCCGAGCCAAGTGGCGTTCCTGGTCACTTAACTAAAACTGCAAACCAGCTCAGGCATCGATTCAGCGCTTTGAAATTTCAACAGCATTGGCTTCGCCGTCAGCCTTTAGGTAGCGAGCTGGATCTGGATGCCTGTATCGAATCTATTGTTGAGCCTGATACTAATACAGGCAATGACAACTTTTATAAGCACCGTAAAGAAAGCCAACGAGATATTTCCTGCTTGTTATTAGCGGATTTATCTATGTCGACTGATTCGGGAATCAACTCAAATCAGCGTGTGATAGATATTATTCGAGATAGTATCACCTTGTTTGCCGAAGCCTTGAGCAGTGCAGGGGACCCTTTTGCAATCTATGGATTTTCCTCCATCAAGAACAAACAAGTTCGATATAACCTGTTAAAAAACTTCTCTGAACCTTATGGCGATGCCGCACGTGGCCGAATTCTTGAAATCAAGCCGGGATTTTATACGCGAATGGGCGCAGGTATTCGTCAATCAACTGAAGTGTTAAAAACACAAGCAACTCAAAAGCGCCTCATGTTGATTGTTTCAGACGGCAAGCCAAATGATATTGATCACTACGAAGGCCGTTACGGAGTAGAGGATACTCGTAAGGCGGTTCAGGAGGCCAAGCAGCAGGGCTTGCAACCATTTTGTATTACCATCGATGAAGATGGAAACGATTATTTACCTTACCTTTTTGGTGATCATGGTTATGCAGTGATTAGTGATACTGCGCGTTTACCTGCATTGCTGCCAAAAATTTACTTGAACCTTACAGGTCTATCGTAAGACGACAAGGGTCAAGCTTTTTAAATGGAGAACGACATGCCAACGAATTATCTAGCGCAGGGAAATGAAGTTGTTATCTTCGAGCACGCCGCCAACAATAATTTGCCGGTTTTGATTAAGGGACCTACAGGTTGTGGTAAAACCCGATTTGTTGAGCACATGGCCAAGAAACTTGATCGGCCTTTATACACGATTGCCTGTCATGATGATCTAAGCGCAACAGACTTGGTAGGTCGACACTTAATTGGCAAAGACGGAACCTATTGGCAGGATGGCCCGCTTACCAGGGCGGTGCGAGAAGGCGGTATTTGTTATTTAGATGAAGTCATTGAAGCACGGAAAGATACTACGGTTGTGCTTCACCCACTGTCTGACCACCGTCGCGTTTTACCTGTAGAGCGTACGGGCGAAGAAATTATTGCTCATCCTGACTTTATGTTGGTGATCTCTTATAACCCTGGCTACCAGAACGTAATGAAGGGGCTGAAGCCAAGTACCCGCCAACGCTTTGTTGCGATGGAGTTTGAATACCCCTTGGCAGAACGGGAAACGGTAATCATCTGTCAGGAATCCAATATCGACAAAGATACCGCCAAGAAGCTGGTTAGCCTGGGTGGGGATTTACGTCGCCTAAAAGACTATGACTTGGAAGAAGCGGCATCGACCAGGCTGCTGATTTATACCGCCAAGATGATTAAGTCAGGGCTGAATGCTCGCGAGGCGTGTTTATCGTGCTTGGCTCAACCTTTAACCGACGAGACCGAAACTCTGGCTGCCATTGAACTCTTGGTCATGACCTATTTCTAGGGCGCTAGCGAAAATAAACCTATGAGCATTGAGCAGGAAGTAAGTGCAGGGAAACATGTTCCCGGTGATATCGCTATATGGGTTCTGGTCTTTGCAGAGTTATTTGAATTTGGCTTGTTCTTTATCCTCTATATCGTTGCCAAAGTTCATAACCCGGAGCTATTCAAAACCGGCCCCTTAAGTCTTAATACCAGCGCCGGTATTTTGAATACCTTTATTT
>NZ_LWGE01001236.1:0-3491 GCF_001635315.1 Oleiphilus sp. HI0123 | reverse complement strand
GCTAAATAAATAACATCATCACCGGTCCCGCCACCGGCAACTAGGACTCGAAACGACTGAGTAAAATCACGCTTACCCTCAAAAGCGTAATAATTAAGACAATCTAAGGAGCAGGGTTTGGAGACATAAAGATCTGTTTTCTCATTAGCAGGATCTCTTGCAGGGTAGGGATAATTCTCGTATTGCTGCCTGACTTCTTCAAGATATGTCCCTTCTTTCATAATGCCCTCATTTTTTTGAATAACGATCAATATTATTAAAACAAAAAATTATCAAACATAATCTTAGGGGAATGCAGACCTATATGTCTGTTAACTAAGTAGAATTTTCAGATTATGCATTAAACAAGGGAGTCTAGACTCTATGATGTACATTTTCACCCTATAATGGTAAAAGCTGCGACAGATGCTAAAAAACAGGAATTAAAAAAGAAAAATTGGTCGGGATGGCGGGATTCGAACCCACGACCACATGTCCCCCAGACATGTGCGCTACCAGGCTGCGCTACATCCCGAACGGTGTGAAACAAGAATTTGTTCACCAGGTTGATACTAGGTATCAGCTTACATGGGGGTAATCGACGGGTTTTAGGCCTGTCGACTTAAGTCGCGGGTATAATACCTTATGACGCTTTAGAAATAAATAAAAAACGCCGATAGTATCGGCGTTTTTTAAGATTACCTTATTACTTGAAAGCTTAGCTGTTTAGTACGTCTAAAACTTCTTCAAGCTCAGTGATCATTTGCTTGATCAATTCAGAGTTTTGCCCTGCAGGGCCCTCATCACCTTCATTGTGCAGTTTTTGCTTGGCACCACCGATGGTATAGCCTTGATCGTACAATAAACTACGAATTTGACGAATAGTCATGACGTCCTGGCGCTGATAATAACGACGATTTCCACGACGCTTTACCGGTGACAGTTCATCAAACTCTTGCTCCCAATAACGTAGAACATGAGCTTTGACTCCACATAAGTCGCTTACTTCTCCAATAGTGAAATAGCGCTTACCCGGAATCGGGGGTAATTCATTATTGTGACTGGGTTCCAGCATATTCTTCTACTTTTGCCTTTAATTTTTGTCCGGGTCTGAAAGTAACAACGCGTCTGGCAGAAATAGGAATTTCTTCACCAGTTTTAGGGTTACGTCCAGGCCTTTGTTTCTTATCGCGTAGGTCAAAATTACCGAAGCCAGATAGCTTCACCTGTTCATTGTGACCTAGGGCTCCAACAATTTCATCAAAGAACGCTTCCACCATTTCTTTGGCTTCGCGCTTATTTAGTCCAACTTCGTCGTATAGGCTTTCGGCCATATCAGCTTTTGTTAAAGCCGCCATGCGCTAGCTCCTTAATTTAGCTCCAAACTTAGCACTGAGTGCTGACACAATACGCTCAAAGGACTCGTTGATTTCTTCATCATTAAGAGTGCGATCACTTCGCTGCCATACCAGACCGAGGCCTAGACTCTTTCCGTTTTCAGCAAGATTATCACCTGAATAAACATCAAACACATTGAGATTAACCAGGTCTTCACCGGCATTATCTCTAACAATCTGCTCAACGTCTCGGAACGGTATCTCGTGATCGATCAATATTGCCAAATCCCGTCTAACTTCTGGGTATTTTGACACGCCATCAAAACTCGGCACTTGTCCTTGAACGGTTTCAATTAAGCATAGTTCAAACAAATAAACTGAGCCATTTAAATCCAAGGATTTTTGTAATTTAGGGTGAATAGCCCCTAAATAGCCGATTTTTTTACCATTTTTTACAATCTGTGCAGTCTGCCCAGGGTGTAAAGCAGCATGTTCACCCTTCTCGAAAGCGACTGTCGGGTCAATTGAGAACAATAAATTCTCAAGATCGGCCTTCACATCAAAGAAGTCGATTGCTCTGCTTTCATTACACCAGTTTTCGTTTTGAACAGTGCCTGAGACAACGCCCGAGATCATTCTAGTTTGAACAATCTCTTCGCCTTCTTGAACAAACTTTAGACCTGTCTCAAAAAACTTAACTCGGGGCTGCTGGCGCTTCTGGTTGTAGCTTAGTGCTTTTAGCAAGCCAGGCCATAAAGACGTTCTCATCACAGCCAAATCAGCTGAGATTGGGTTTGCCAAAGCGATACCCTGCTCTTCAGGCGTCACGAGCTTTTGTGTTTCTTCGTCAACAAAGCTGTAAGTGATTGCCTCCTGATAACCTAAACTCACCAAACGATCAGCCAGGTAGTCCTGCGGGAAGATATCTTCGTCGACGGCCCGCAGCTTCATTGAGCCTAATGCAGTCGTTTTAGGTAGTTTGTTATAGCCGTAGACCCGACCAATTTCTTCAATCAGGTCTGGTTCAATGGCAATATCGAAACGATAGCTTGGCACAGCAAAGGTCCACTGCCCCTCTGCTCGATCAACAACTTCAAGCCCAAGGCGCGTTAGAATCTCTTCTATTTCAGCTGTCTCTACCTTCAAGCCTAAGAGCGACTCAACTTTAGTTTCACGCAAGGTCACAGTCGAAGACTTAGGAAGCGTCTCTGCATCACTTTCTTCAACGATTGGGCCAGCTTTGCCGCCGACAATATCGATTAATAAGCGCGTTGCACGTTCCATTGCCTCGTGCTGCAGCGCATAATCAACACCTCGTTCAAAACGGTGTGAAGAGTCTGTATGCAAGCCATAAGAGCGTGCTTTACCCGCAATCGCCAAGGGTGCAAAGAAGGCACATTCCAAAAAGATGTTCTGAGTTGTAGCGCTAACACCTGAGGCTTCGCCACCCATGATACCTGCGATTGCAAGTGGAGTGTTTTCATCTGCAATAACCAAGGTGTCATCACGAAGTTCAACTTCCTGACCATCCAACAAGGTTAGTTTTTCAGCATTTTCAGCTTGACGTACATTGATTGAGCCATTCAGCTTATCTAAATCAAATGCATGCATTGGCTGACCGAGCTCAAGCAAAATATAGTTGGTTACGTCAACGGCAGGATCAATACTACGTAAACCGCAGCGACGTAACTTTTCTTGCAGCCATAATGGTGAAGGCTTAGTTAGGTCGACACCTTCAATGACGCGTCCCAAGTATTTAGGGCAGCCCTCTGTGTCTTGTAAGTTTACCTTGAAGGTAAGTTCACTCTCTGAAACCACTGACTCAATCTGTGGCTTAGTGACATTCTCTTTATTCAAGACACCGACTTCGCGAGCAAGACCCGCAATAGACAAACAGTCACTTCTGTTTGGCGTTAAATCAACATCGATACAGTTATCATCTAAACCTAGGTATTCGCGAATACAAGCACCTACGGGTGCATCAACAGGCAATTCCATCAAACCATCTGAAGATTCAGCCAAACCAAGCTCTGACTCGGCACTCAACATACCGAATGACTCAACGCCACGCAGCTTAGCTTTCTTAATCTTAAAGTTACCTGGCAACACAGCACCAATTTTCGCGAAGGGTACTTTTAAACCTTCTCTCACGTTCGCAGCACCACACACTACCTG
>NZ_LWGE01001235.1:0-1160 GCF_001635315.1 Oleiphilus sp. HI0123 | reverse complement strand
TGGAAATGTAACTTGGTTCAAAAAAATAATAATACTTGATGAATCTTTTCAGATTTACGTGGTCTATTAGCATTCATCCCCTTACAAAAGGAAGACTAAACCGAGATGTCTCAGGCACCCAAAAAAGTCCTTTTTCTGTGTACCGGTAACTCTTGTCGAAGCCAAATGGCCGAAGCCTGGGTAAATACGATCAGAAATAAAGAGTGGCAAGCATACTCTGCAGGCATAGAAACCCACGGTATGAACCCTAATGCTGTTTCAGTGATGGGGGAACTTGGGGTAGATATGAGCAAACATTATTCTAAGCATATTGAAGAGCTCGAAGCGCAACAGTTCGATTTGATCGTGACAGTTTGCGGTCATGCTGCTGAACATTGCCCAAACTTATCGGAGTTCAAAGAGATTAAGCATGTTCCTTTTGATGACCCGCCATCGTTAGCGAAACTAGCTGCTAATCAGGAAGATGAGTTGGAGAGTTATAGGCGTGTGCGAGATGAAATCAGGGCTTTTGTTGAGTCGTCTAGCTTTTCTAGCTAAAGCGGCTTGAGATACCTTGATCTTTGCTCCATGCAGTCCTATTATGCGCGCTTTTTAATCAATACTAAGCTTCTTTAATAAACTGCATTTGCACTGACGTAACAAGGCTCAACATAATGACCGAAGAACATCAGGATTCCGCACAGACGGACGAAACTGACTCAAAAGAGACGAATACCAAAGGTCCTAAAATTGAAGTGGCTAACCTCAAGAAAAGGCCGATTAGAAGCTTCGTTGTTCGCAGTGGAAGGATGACCGCAGGCCAGCAAAGAGGCTTTGAAGAGTGTTGGTCAACGATGGGCTTGGAGTTAGCGAAAGCGCCTTCTGATGTTCGTGAGAGTTTTCCTCTTGCGCAACCTTTAGTGGTAGAAATTGGTTTTGGCATGGGTGCATCACTAAGTGAAATGGCTCATCAGGCGCCTAATGAGAACTATTTGGGGATTGAAGTTCATCGTCCCGGAGTTGGTGCGCTCCTAAATCAGGCGGGTGATCTAGGCTTGGAAAACTTACGAGTATTCTGCGCCGACGCCAACGAAGTGCTGGCACGGAATATTGCTGATGATTCCGTTAGTCGCCTACAGCTTTTCTTTCCCGACCCATGGCATAAAGCACGCCATAATAAA
>NZ_LWGE01001234.1:0-8038 GCF_001635315.1 Oleiphilus sp. HI0123 | reverse complement strand
AAAAGCGTCTGAGCTAGGCATAGATTTGATCCGTCATTGAATGGGTGCTAAGAGTGAATGTACACCACTATTGTTGTTATTGAACAGCTAGTCAGGATTATATGCCTGCCATAAACGAGAAGTCTAGACGATTAGAACTATTCATAGACTTACTGCTTTGTGAATCCCGCTTTGTTGCCTCCTTAATGATTTGGGCTTGGCTATTGTGCTAGGCTTTCGTCTGCACAATATATGAACTTCTCCATTTGAAGATGACCGCAGCAACTGTAGGGTAGGCTAGCAATGAATAAAACAATCGTAATAACCGGAGCCAGTGATGGTATTGGCAAGGCCTTGGCATGGGAGATGGCAAAGCGAGGTTATGATCTTGGTCTTAGCGCACGTAGAGAAACCCTGCTGCAATCATTAAAAGCCGAGATCCATAAAGCCTACCCTGAAGCAAGGATAGAAATAGCGCGGCTTGATGTCACTGATACTTCGCAGGTGGATGAGGTGATTAAGGGCTTTCAATCTTCTTTGGGGCGTTTAGATATGATCGTTGCTAATGCCGGGATTGCCCGCTCAGGCAAAGCCGAGATTGCCTCTTTAGATGACCAGCTCGCCGTAATCAATACTAATCTAAATGGTGCTATCGCTACCGTCAGGGCTGCGCTTAAAGCATTCCGGACCCAAGGTGGTGGGCATATTGTGGCAACCGCTTCCGTTGCGGGCTATCGAGGTTTACCAAGAAATGCTGCGTATTCTGCTTCAAAAGCGGGTTTGGCTACCTATATGGAGGCGGTTAGGCTGGAGACCTTAAATGACAATGTTGATGTGAGTGTCATTAACCCCGGTTTTATCGATACGGAAATTAACCGTAGTTTGCCCAGCAGGCCCTTTGTTATCAATGTAGAGCAGGGCGCTAAGCAGTTTGCCGATCTGGTTGAAAAGAAAGTTAAAGCTTCTACCCTTCCTCGAATGCCTTGGGCGATTGTTGCGCCTCTTATGCGTGTTTTACCGGATTCTCTGATTGCTAAAATGTAGTTTTGGTTACTAGTCACTTATGCGCTCGAAGGTCGCCGGGGTTGAACTGATCGGTGGGTGAATCTGGAGTGCGTGATGATCGTGAAATTGATTTATCTCATTGGCTGGTCGTGGCAGTGCCAGCCAGTCCTTCACCTTTGATGCTTCGATTAACAAAGGCATTCTATGGTGATAAATTCCACAATTAGGGTCGGCTTCGCATGTGAGGGTAACAAGCTGGAAGCCACCTGAGTTCAGTGGAAATAGTATTCCTGCCATAAACAGAACGTCGTCTATTGCCGGTGAAAAACGGTGTTTTATTTTGTGCCCGGGCTCTCCTGTCCATTCAAACCAGGCCGAGCAGGGTACTACGCAACGGTGTAGTGCATAAGCAGAACTAAAGGTCTTCTTGGTGGCGACGGTTTCTGCCTGAGCGTTGAATATGGTGTGATGTGCCCAGTGAGGGTTGATCCCCCAGAGAGCAGGCGTTTGCGATAGCTTCTCATGCTGATAGTGAAGGCAGGCGACCTCTTGTGAAGGGCGTTGGTCATGATTGTTTATGGCATGAAAAAGTATATGAAATGCTTCGAATACGCCTGTATCGACGATGGCTTTGTCTACTTCAAATCTTCCACACATGTAAAGGAGCCTCTGCCTGAAACTAAGCTTATTACCTTATTGGAATATTATCATAGGCTGTGATGAAAAATTAACGAAAAGTCAGAGGCAAATTACTGATTCCCTTGATTTAGATCTGACCTTCAGCATATTTTTTAAAAAATGCAAAAGCAGTGTCCGGCGCTTCTTTAATAAATACGCCAAGCGTGAAGCCGTCCGGAGCGATCGAGGTGTGTTTGATCTCGCCCAGTACTTTGAACTCCATTTTCTTGCCATTGTAGAAAGCGGCAATTTGAAGTAGCACCAAAGCATCTTTTCGGAAGTCTACGGGGCTTACCAGTGAGGTTCCACGTTCAGAGATGTCTTTCGTTTTACATTGAACGACTTGTTTCTTGCGGGTTGTAATTGTTGCACGCCAATGGGCTGAACGCCTTGTGTATTGACGGCGCTCGGCTCCGTCATTCAAAGCTTCCGCCGTAATTTCCTGAGTGTTTTCAAGAGCTTCTGTAATCTTCTTTTTATCGGGCACTATGTGAAACTTCCTGGTCAGAGTTGGCGAGGAGTTAACAACAATAGTCTAGAGCTGCGGAAGTATCAATGTCTTGATAGTAATTATATGTGTCTTTTGTTGGCTGCTTTGACGCAAAAGGCGGGCATAAAAAAGCGCCTACAATGAGGCGCTTTTTAGTTTGTTTAACTCGAGATTAGTCGCGAGTAAACTCTGGGTAAGCTTCCATACCACACTCAGAGATATCAACACCTTCGTACTCTTCTTCGTCAGTTACTCGGATGCCCATGATTGCTTTAAGAACGCCCCAAACAATCAAGCTACATACGAATACCCAAACAAAGATCGTTAGTGCACCAACCAGCTGGCCAGCGAATGTAGCGTCAGCGTCTGATAGAAGTACTGCGAAGATACCCCATAGACCTACTACACCGTGTACCGAGATTGCACCAACAGGATCGTCAAGCTTAAGCTTATCAAGTGTTACGATTGAGAATACTACGATAACACCACCGATCGCACCAATGATCGTTGCTAGTAGTGGAGAAGGATCAGCAGGCTCTGCAGTGATCGCAACCAAACCTGCTAGTGCGCCGTTCAATGCCATTGTAAGGTCAGCCTTACCGAATAGAATACGTGCAACGATCAATGCAGCGATCAAACCACCTGCCGCAGCAGCGTTAGTGTTCAAGAATACGCTTGCTACTTCGTTAGCTACTTCGATACCACCCAGTTTAAGAGTAGAACCACCGTTGAAACCGAACCAGCCCATCCACAGGATGAATGTACCTAGCGTTGCTAGAGGAAGGTTCGCACCTGGGATAGCGTTAACCTGACCGTTAGCACCGTACTTGCCTTTACGAGCACCTAGCATGATAACACCAGCCAATGCTGCTGCAGCACCTGCCATGTGAACGATACCTGAACCAGCGTAATCGCTATAGCTACTGAGGTCGTACATACCGAACACAGAGTTACCACCCCAAGTCCAGCCACCTTCCATTGGGTAGATGAAACCCGTCATAACAACTGCGAATGCTAGGAAAGCCCAAAGCTTCATACGCTCAGCAACCGCACCCGATACGATAGACATTGCCGTTGCAACGAATACGACCTGGAAGAAGAAGTCAGAAGCGCCTGAGTAAACAGAGTCACCGCCGAAGCCGTTTTCAGCAGAATCTGCTAGAGCTTGAGCAACGTCTATAGTTGCAACGCTGTCAGTACCTGATAGGAAGAAGCCGCCGCCATACATGAACTCGTAACCACAGATTAGGTACATGGTGCATGATACTGCAAACAGTGCAACGTTCTTGGTTAGGATCTCAGTGGTGTTCTTGGCGCGAACCAAGCCTGCTTCCAGCATGGCAAAACCTGCTGCCATCCACATAACTAATGCGCCGCACACCAAGAAATAAAAGGTGTCCATTGCATACTGCAATTCATAAATGTTGTTCATTACGTTTTCCATAAGGAAATCTCCGTACTGTATTCTAAAAAATTAGTTGCTTAGTGATGAATGAGATTTAAACCGCATCAGTGCCGGTTTCACCGGTACGGATTCGAATAACTTGCTCAAGCGGTGAAATGAAAATTTTACCGTCACCAATTTTGCCGGTATTAGCTGCTTTGCTGATAGCTTCAACAACTTGGTCAACCAAGTCGGAACCAATGGCAACTTCAACTTTAACCTTAGGAAGAAAGTCAACAACGTACTCAGCGCCACGGTATAATTCCGTGTGACCTTTCTGACGGCCGAAACCTTTAACTTCAGTTACGGTAATACCTTGTACGCCAATTTCAGACAATGACTCACGTACATCGTCCAGCTTAAATGGTTTGATTATGGCAGTTACGAGTTTCATGGATATCTCCTGTGCTGTCGCTGCAATATTTACTAGTTAAAAAAATGTGTTTTAGTTCTTGTTTGCTATTCAAAATGAAAAACGAATCTCTCATTCGGAATAACAAATCTGATCGGTATATAGCAGGGGGTGTGCCAGTTTGAAAAAAAGCTTATATAACAGTTACATAAGATTAAGTGTTATTGTTGAGTGGTGGTTTTGTTGTGGTCTTGTGGTGCGGGCTTGGATTTGGCGCACCATAATGACGCAATATCTGATGCGGGTTGGCGGCGAGCGCATCTCTTTGGTGATTTTTATAGGGGGAGGATCTGATTATTTGAAAATAGATCTGTCCTTTTTAGGGTTGTGGGTTTCGCTGGCAGGGCGTGTTAGAATAGCTCTTTTGTTTGATGTAGAAAGAATGTCCCAGGCATTCCAAGGAGCGTTTGTTGCTTAGCCCTCAAGAAGTACTTAACACCATCCACGAACAGGTTAGTCAGATATTACCTGACGCCGGAAAGTCGGCTCAAGAGGATCTGACTGCGCAACTGAAAATTCTTATTAATGGTGTCATTTCCAAGCTGGATTTAGTCACTCGTGAGGAGTTTGAGACTCAGCAATTGGTGCTGGAAACAACACGCGCCAAATTGGAACAACTAGAAAAAGATTTTGCTGAATTAGAGAAAAAGTCAGCTTGATTTAATGACGAACAGATGGAACTTGTTCGTTCTTGCACTGTACTTATGCAGTGCTTGCACTACTGAGGGGCATAATGCTGCTGATCTAAAATGGCGCAATAGTTAATACAAAGCGTATTAATGAGGCGCTTTCCGGTCTACCTGATACAGCTCCTTACCTTCTTAAACAGATATGAACTTAGCAAAGGAATGCGATGTCGTTATCTATTATCTATACCCGGGCTCAGCTCGGTGTCGATGCACCTTTGGTGACAGTCGAAACTCATCTCTCAAATGGTTTGCCATCCCTAGCGATTGTTGGGCTTCCAGAAATGGCTGTTCGAGAGAGCAAAGAAAGGGTACGCAGTGCCTTAATCAACTCTGGCTTCGAATTTCCGAATCGGCGTGTGACCATTAACTTGGCGCCTGCAGACTTGCCTAAACAAGGGGGACGATATGATCTGGCAATTGCTATTGGAGTCCTGGCTGCGACAGGTCAAATAGACTCGGAAAAGCTTGGTGAAAGTGAGTTTATTGGTGAGCTGGCCTTAACCGGAGACTTGCGCCCGGTTGCCGGTGTATTACCCACGGCTATTGCCAGCGTAAAAGACGGCCGATGTTTATTTATCCCATATGGTAACGCTGATGAAGGGAAAATGGCTGGCAGCGATACAATTTTCCCCGCACGCCATTTGAGCGAAATTTGCCAGCACCTTAAATCACCCGGTGTTTTGCAAGCCCTTTCTTATGAAGAAATGATTTTGGAAGACGAAAAGCAGCCGGATATGGCTGATATTAAGGGTCAGTTCCAAGCGAGACGTGCTTTGGAGTTGGCAGCAGCTGGACGCCATAACCTATTATTCTACGGCCCTCCAGGGACAGGCAAGAGCATGCTGTCCTCTCGCCTGCCAAGTATTCTGCCACGCTTAAGCAATGCTCAGGCAGTGGAGGTGGCCTCAATCTATTCGCTGGCGGGTATTCCCAGAAAACCGGGCTTGATGATGCAAGCGCCTTTTCGTTCTCCTCACCATACAGCTTCTTCCGTATCGCTCGTTGGTGGTGGCGCACAGCCAAAGCCTGGTGAAATATCCTTATCCCATTATGGTGTATTGTTTTTGGATGAGTTGCCAGAGTATGCACGCTCGGTGCTTGAAGTACTTCGGGAGCCGATTGAAAGTGGGGAGATCAGAATTTCCCGAGCCAGTGCGAGCCTGACATTTCCGGCAGACTTTCAGTTAATTGCAGCAATGAACCCATGCCCTTGTGGCTATAGCGGCCACCCTACAGTGAGTTGTACTGATACCCCCCAGCAGATAAGTAACTATCGGCGGAAGTTGTCGGGCCCCTTATTGGATCGCTTCGATTTGCATGTCGAAGTGGCGAGTCAACCTGCATCGGTTTTACTTGGCAAAGCTCAGGCTAGTGAGTCTTCGAATGAGGTACTGGCTCGCGTGAGCAAAGCCCGAGACGCGCAAATCACCAGGCAGGGCAAGCTTAATAGTGCGCTTGAGGGTGGGGAGATTGCAGAACATTGTGCCATGCAAGACGATATGCGCACTTTTCTGGAGTCCGCCATGGATAGGATGGCTTTGTCGGCAAGGGCGGCTCACCGGATTCTTAAAGTCGCGCGTACTTTGGCAGATTTACAGGAAAGTGAGAGTATTCAAATGCTTCATTTAAGTGAAGCTTTGGCTTACCGGGGTTTGGATAGAAAGTCTGGTAGCTGAGTGCTATGTAAAGAAAAGTCTTTAAAGCTTATGGCGTACAGCTGTGACTTCCATCGCTTTATGAAATTGGCTAAGATGATGGCCTAAACTTACGCATCATAAATAAATAGCCACTTTTGAATGCGTGGTGAAGTGAGCGAAACTGCTGAAGGGAAGTTGAGGAATAGCTAATGATAAAAGCTGCGTTTCTAGTTTATGACCGCGCACTCTTTTCAGGGATAACCAGGCCCTATGAAATTCTGAAGGCCGCTAATGCAATGGCGCGCATGGCGCGGGAATCCAGGCCGCTTGAGCTGCATATGGTTAAGCTCGAAGATAAACAGCCTCAGGTTGCTGGCGATATTCCTTTAAATATCGAAGAGCGTATTGAATCTCTTGGTCATATGGACTGGATCTTTATTCCACCAAATTGGAGAGATCCGGTACATTTATTGAAACGTTATCCCAAGTTGCCAGAGATGTTAAGGCAGCGCTATGAGGAAGGGACTAACTTTATTGCCACAGGGGCCGGTGCCTATTTCTTGGCAGAAGCAGGCCTTTTAGACAAGACCCCTGCTACGACTCACTGGTTCTTTTTTGATAAATTTGAAAAGCGTTACCCTCACGTTGAACTAAAACGCCAGCACTTCATTACTTATGGTAACCGAATTTATTGTGCTGGCAGTATCAACGCGCTGTCAGACTTGGTCTTTCACTTGATTGGCCAGGCCTTTGGTTTGGAAAAACGTCAGTTAGCGGAGCGCCATTTTGCCCATGAAGTAGGCAGCAGCTACGACTTGCCTATGTTTTCAGTCGGACGAGCCGCGCATGCAGATGAAGATATTATCGAGATTCAGGCGTGGTTAAAGTCCTCGTGTCATGAAGATATTGATATTCCCCAGATGGCCGAAAGAGCAGGCATGCCAGTACGAACGTTTACACGTCGTTTCAGGCAAGCATTAGGCATGACACCGAATCAGTACCTTCAGGACTTACGCATTGAAAATGGCCGTGACTTATTGAAATCAACCGATCTAAGCATTCAGGATGTGGCTGAAAACGTTGGCTATAAAGATACGGCTTACTTTTCTCGGGTGTTTAAAACCAAGGTAGGGCTGACGCCAAGTGATTATAAGAAAATGGTGCGTCCAAAACTCTTCCAGTTAGATTAAAGAGTAATAATTTGGGACAAAAAAAGAGGAGCCTGTTTAGGGCTCCTATAATAGGGGTTTCTTCAAGGAAGACAGAATCACGATCGCTTCTTCGTGATCTGTAATAACAGTATAAGACTAAAATTTCCGTAATGTGGTTAAAAAGTGAGCTATATTTGTAATGATTCGTTATAACATGCTATCGCATGCCAAGAATTACTTACATAGCAGTCCTTTCACAACATTTAGCCTTGCTGTCGTAAGTTCAGACAATGGAAATGTAACTTGGTTCAAAAAAATAATAATACTTGATGAATCTTTTCAGATTTACGTGGTCTATTAGCATTCATCCCCTTACAAAAGGAAGACTAAACCGAGATGTCTCAGGCACCCAAAAAAGTCCTTTTTCTGTGTACCGGTAACTCTTGTCGAAGCCAAATGGCCGAAGCCTGGGTAAATACGATCAGAAATAAAGAGTGGCAAGCATACTCTGCAGGCATAGAAACCCACGGTATGAACCCTAATGCTGTTTCAG
>NZ_LWGE01001233.1:0-11224 GCF_001635315.1 Oleiphilus sp. HI0123 | reverse complement strand
CTGATCAAGGCCATCACCTTGCGAGCACCAATGCGCTTGGCAAGCATCGAGGCCATGATGTTTGCTTCATCATCATTGGTCACGGCGATGAAAACATCAGTATCTTCGATGTTCTCTTCCAATAGCATGTCTTTATTGGCGGCATTACCATGCAGAACAATGGCCTTTTCGAGTTGCTCGGAAAGTGCCACGCAACGCTCGTGATGGTTTTCAATGATTTTTACTTGATAACGACGTTCCAGGTACTTGGCTAAGCGAAAACCAATGTTACCGCCACCAGCGATAATAATTCGCTTGTACTTATTTTCCAAAGGCTGCAGTTCGCTCATTACCGCGCGAATATGGTCGGTCGCGGCAATAAAGAAAACCTCATCATCTTCTTCAATCACCGTGTTACCAGAAGGAATGATTGGTTGGCCTTTTCTGAAAATTGCTGCCACTCGGGTGTCGATAGTGGGCATGTGCTGTCGGATCAAGGATAAGGCATGACCGACCAAGGGGCCGCCCTGGCATGCTCTGATGGCAACGAGTCTGGCCTTACCGTTTGCCAGGTCTAGTGCTTGTAAAGCGCCAGGATATTCCAATAAGCGGGTAATATGTTTGGTAACAACCTGCTCGGGGCTGATGAGTACATCAATGGGAAAGGCTTTGTTAGAAAACAGCTCTTTCTTGGCTAAATAAGGTGTCGCTCTGACCCGGCAGATTTTGGTGGGTGTCTGAAATAGTGTATAAGCAACCTGACAGGCGGCCATATTAACTTCATCACTATTTGCAACTGCAATCAGCATGTCTGCATCTTCTGCGCCCGCCTGGGCAAGAATGTTAGGGTGAGCACCCTGGCCGTGAATTGTGCGTATGTCTAAATGATCCTGAAGCTCACGCAGTCGAGCGCCATTGTGATCAATGACGGTGATGTCGTTTTCTTCATTTGCGAGGTTTTCAGCAAGCGTTCCGCCTACTTGCCCTGCACCGATAATGATAATTTTCATAAGGTTGATCTACGCACCGGTTTATTCAGTCATTTGACCCGTGGGCTATAATATACCGACAAAATTTAGGGTCAATCGCCAATTCAGTAAAATGACTCTTTTCATCCCCTAAACACGGTTAATCTGATAAATCTTGCTTCTTATTCGGGTATTTCGCTTCCGCGTTTTTTTAAACGGGCGTAGAAAAAACCATCATGACCGTTTTCTTGAGGGAATAATTGACGACCAAACCCGGTATCTTGCCCCCAGGGTGCATCGATCTTGAATAATTCGGCCTGATCTTGCTGTCTTAAGAATCGCTCGATAATTCGGCTATTCTCTTGTGGGAAGATAGAGCAGGTTGCGTATACCAATATCCCGCCTGGTTTGAGTGTTTTCCACAAGCTTGTAAGTAGCTGAAGTTGAAGTTCAGCCAATGCTTTTATATCACCTTCTTTGCGCAATAGTTTGATGTCAGGGTGGCGTCGAATGACTGCGCTGGCGCTGCATGGTGCATCGAGCAGGATTCGGTCAAAATGCTTACCGTCCCACCACTGCTCAAGCTCTTCGGCGCGTGATACCTTAAGTTCTGCCTGTAAATTTAGTCGTTTAAGGTTTTCATCGATCTTTGCGGCTCGACTTGCTTCAGAGTCTAGCGCCGTCAGGTGAATACCTGTTTGGGATTCCAGGATCGCACAGGTTTTTCCGCCTGGTGCGGCACAGGCATCGAGTACCTTATGGCCTTCTTCTAGTTCCAGTAAGTCACAACATAGTTGGGCTGCTTCATCCTGAACGCTTGCTGCGCCCTCGCGAAACTTGGGTAAAGCGGCTACGGGAACCGGTTTGAGCAACTGGATGCCGAAAGAACTGAAGGCGCAAGTTTGCGCTTCAATTTCCTGTTCCGTTAGTAAATCCAGGTAGTGTTGTCTTGGTTCGTCACTTTCAGCGAACTGTCGATTAACTCTCAGTGTCATCGGAGGGCGTGCATTTCCCTGGCGAAGAATATCTTGCCACTTTTCTGGCCAGTTATGTTTAACCTTTTCTTTAATCCACTCAGGGTAGCTGGCATTAATGATTTCGTTTGTTGCTTCACCTGCTTCGATCGCTGGCAGGGCGGATATTTTTCGAAGCACTGCATTGATCAAAGGCTTAAAGTGCTCTATTCCCAGCTCGGCAGCGGCTTGCACAGTTTCATTAATTGCAGCGTGGGCGGGTGTGCGCATGAATAGGAGTTGGTAAGCCCCTACTTTTAGAATGCTTTCAACCAGTTTATCTTCGTGCTGGAGCGGTGTTTCCAAAAACTGATTATGGTTATTTGCCAAATACTCGTACCAGCGACAGGCTCCATAGACAATTTCCTGAAGAAGGGCGCCGTCTTTATCTGCCACCTGTTCAGCAGCGATGGGCATGAGTGCAGTCAGTGACTTTTGTTCATAAGCGACACTGTGTAAAAGATGGCTGGCAAGCGCTCTGACGCTGCTTAAGCTTTCTATTGCAGGTAGCTTAGGAAGTCGGATATTTTGCTTGGAGCGTCTAGCTCGTGATTGGCGACGACTGCGTCCGCCAGACCTAGTTGTCATGATTGACATTCAGCTGCTCTCCCGCATTTAATAGCGCTTTACCGCCGTTCACGAAAGATTGAACGTCCATGGCTTTTGCCCCCGGAAGTTGGAGTTGCTGAATGCTGATAGCGCCTTGGCCACACTGGATAATGATGCCGTTTTTGGTTTTTTCCAGAATAGTACCGGCTACTCGGTCATCGTTTGTTTCGACTTCTGATGCTTCAAAGATACGGACACGCTGAACTTTCCCTTTTGCATCAAGAAACTCCAGAAACGATACCGGCCAAGGGTTGAACGCTCGGATATTGCGACAGATCTGTTGGGCGCTATCTTGCCAGTTAATGCAAGCTTCTTGTTTACTCAGTTTATGTGCGTAATTCGCCAGTTCGTTATCTTGAGGTTCAGCCGCTAATGTTTCACGCTGTTCGAGATATTGCAAAATCGCGCTGGCTCCTTGTTCAGCGAGCCGGTCATGAAGGCTACCGCCAGTATCCTGGTCAGTGATATCGGTTTTGAGTTTGAGTAGCATGTCGCCGGTATCTAAGCCTACGTCCATTTGCATGATGGTAATGCCCGTTTCACGGTCACCCTCCTGAATTGCACGCTGAATCGGCGCAGCGCCACGCCAGCGTGGAAGTAAAGACGCGTGGATATTGATACAGCCGAAAGTGGGCATGTCCAACACTGCTTTAGGTAGGAGCAGGCCATAAGCCGCTACAATCATTAGGTCTGCCTTGAGCGCTGCTAGTTCCGTCTGGGCCTCGGGGTTTGTCAGCTTTTCAGGTTGGAATACTGGAATGCCATGCGCTTCAGCTACCTGTTTTACCTCGCTTTTTACGAGCTTCTTGCCACGCCCTGCCGGACGGTCTGGCTGAGTGTAGACGGCGATGACCTCATGGTTTTGGTCAATAATGGCTTGGAGGCTTTTGGCTGCAAACTCCGGTGTACCGGCAAAGATAATCTTCAAACTGAAATCACTTTTTTAAATTGGGTAAATAAAAATCGCACAGATATGATAAAAGGCGTTTTAAGCGCGTTCCTGACTGCGATGAATCTTCTCTAGTTTCTTTTTGATACGATTACGTTTTAAACCGCTTAAATAGTCAACAAAGAGTTTACCGTTTAAGTGATCCATTTCGTGTTGGATGCAAACGGCTAGTAGCCCCTCTGCTTCTAGGCTAAACTCTTTGCCTTGTCGGTCTAGCGCTTCGATCAGCACATGTTCGATTCGGCTAATATCTTCATAAAAGCCAGGAACGGACAGGCAGCCTTCTTGCATTTTTTCTAGCTCACCCTCTAAAACAGTGACTTTAGGGTTAATAAATACCAGTGGTTCGCTCTTATCTTCTGACAGGTCCATCACTATTAATTGGAGGTGGCGATCTATCTGTGTTGCTGCCAGACCAATGCCGGGAGCATCATACATGGTCTCAAACATGTCATCGATAAGGGTTTGCAGATTGTCATCAAACTCTTCGACCGGTTTGGCCAGAGTACGAAGGCGAGGGTCTGGATATTCTAAAATTTCTAAAATCGACATGTGGATCCTGTTATGGCTGGTTTATTAGCGCTGTACTAGTATTAAATTGTGGTGCGTGTCACGATATCACTGCTACTATTATCTTATAGAAAAGGAAATNAGTACAAATTGTTAAATCTTGATCTATAGTTTTCTAGATACCGTGCCTTTTTTTCGCACACTTATATCTTAGACATAAATTTATTATGTAGGCAGCACATGATCCGAAAGTTACTCATCTCCGTAATATTGACAAGCCTGGCGCTGGTTCAATCCGTCTTGGCATCCCCTGAATTGGCTGACAACCACCCGGATCGTTACGTTGTCGTAAAGGGTGATACCTTGTGGGATATCTCAGAGCGCTTTTTGAAGTCGCCTTGGCTATGGCCAGAAATCTGGCATGCGAACCCTCAGGTCTCGAATCCTCACCTTATCTATCCTGGTGATATTATTGGTCTGATATATATTAATGGCCAACCGCGACTTACTACCTTGAAGGCAGGCCCTCAAAATGGCGTGGTTAAGCTCAGTCCTCAAATTAAGGCAACGCCAATTTCTGCTGCGATTCCGACGATTCCACTTGATGCAATAGCCAGTTTCTTGTCTCAGAACCGAATTGTTGAAAAAGAAGAGATGGAAATGGCGCCTTACGTGCTTATCGGTCGTGAGAATCACCTGATCACCGGGACTGGTGATACGGTCTTCGCTCGAGGTGACGTTAAGGGTGCTGAGAAAGTAGCCGTATATCGTTCTAGCGAGACTTATATTGACCCCGAAACGAATGAATTATTGGGGCTTGAAGCGAAAGCGATTGCCACTGCAGATGTTGATCAAGTAAACAAAGAAGTTGTGACGCTGAATATTCTTCGTAGCAGTGAAGAATTGCGCCAAGGTGACCGCTTGTTGCCGACTGAAGATAGAATGATTAACTCTAATTTTGTGCCAAGTAAGCCAGAGCATGATATTCGAGGCAAGATGATTTCTGTGGCTTCAGGTGTTGGTAATATTGGTCAGTATAATGTTGTTGTTATCAACCGCGGCGAGCGTGATGGTATTAAGGAAGGTAATGTACTCGCAGTATACAAGAGAGGCGGCTTGGTTCGTGATCCTTACACCAAAGAAAAGATTGAGTTACCTTCACAGCGTGCAGGTTTGTTAATGGTGTTTAGAGTCTTTGAGAAATTGAGCTACGGCTTGGTTTTGAAAGCAACACGCCCACTTGCTGTGATGGACGAGGTTCGTACGCCTTGATTTGAACCTGAGCCTTGAATTAGCGAGGCTGTAAAGATTAAAGTAAACTGAAGGCAGCTTAAGGATTAAGCTGCCTTTTTTGTTGGGCGATTGCTTGGCAAAGTATACCTAGGCCCGGAATAGGGCATTCTGCTAATAAATCGATTAAGGATGATCGTATGGCTATTTCTTCAAGTTGCGAATACATCGCACAACTTTCTGCAGTCAAAGGCTTGGGCCTGAAGACTTTTTATCACCTTTATTCTCACTTTGGGAGCGTTGACGCGCTTACGAAAGCTGACTACGAGGCTTTATGCTCAAGCGGTCTTAAACCAGTGATGGCACGAGCCCTGGTCAACATTAATGAAGCTGCATTATCCCAGGCGCTTCCACGTTCGACCGAGACGTTGATGGAGTGGTCGGAACCTGCGCGACAGCATATATTAAGTATTGAGGATGCAGGCTATCCGTCTTTATTAAAGGAAGTATTTTGTCCGCCGCCTATGATCTATCTGAAAGGCTGTCTGGAGTCTTTATTGTTGCCTGCCTTAGCCGTTGTGGGTAGCAGAAAACCAAGTATGGCCGGGAAACAGCATGCCTATTCTTTTGCCTATGAGTTGAGCCTTCAGGGCCAGAATGTCGTTAGTGGTTTGGCTTTGGGGGTTGATACTTTGGCCCATCGAGGAGCCTTGGAAGCAAGTGGCATTACCTGTGCGGTTTTGGGGACGGGCTTAGATCTTGTTTACCCAAGGCAAAATCAAAAACTAGCAGAGCAAATTATGGATCGAGGAGTGCTGGTGTCGGAAATGGCTTTAGGGTCTCTGCCTGTGCCTGCAAATTTTCCGCGACGAAATCGTTTGATTTCGGGGCTTTCTCAGGGTTCATTGATTGTTGAAGCTGGCCTGAAAAGCGGATCATTAATCACTGCGAATTATGCGATAGAACAGAATCGGGAGGTATATGTCATTCCAGGGCCTATTGATAGTGAAGTGGCTGCCGGATGCAACGATCTGATTAAACAGGGAGCGCAGCTGGTGACATGTGTCGAGGATATTCTAGCTTTTCCTTGTCGGGACTCTTGTATGACGGTAGCGTCTTCCGCCAATAACTCAAAGCGTGAGAGTCCGATTGGGCGCAGTACAAGCGCTATAGTGGGCAAGGCTGAGGGTCATGCAGCTGAAACTCAGTTGTCACATGAACTTTTGCCCGATGAAGGAAAGCTATTACCTCTGATTGATTTTCAGTGTACCTCCTTTGACGTTCTAGCTAGCGAGAGCCAACTGGAAGCTGGCGTGCTATTGCAAAACCTGGTGAGCTTGGAGCTAAAAGGTTTAATTTCTAATGTGCCAGGTGGCTATCAGCGTGTGAAATCAGTAAACTCAGCCCAATAATTATGGTCACTTGTCTAAAGTGCTTTTTGAAGTGTAAATAGCGTCGATAGGAAGAGAGGTTTGGGTGTCGCTAAGTCGTTTATCTGAATGGCAGGTTCAGTTTGCTGCTAATATTCTCAAGGGTGGTGGAGTGATTGCACATCCGACCGAGGCGGTTTGGGGCTTGGCTTGTCATCCAGACAACAAGCAAGCCGTTTATAAGATCCTGGACTTGAAAACCAGACCCGTTGAAAAAGGCTTGATCTTGGTTTCAGGAGAGGCTTGTTATTTTGACGTTTTACTTAAGGATTTGCCCGAGGCACTTCAGCGTAAGTTTCTAGCGCCGGTTACGAGGCCGACTACTTGGTTGGTGCCAGATGAAGCCAACAGAGTGCCTTCATATATCAAGGGGCGGTTTTCAAGCGTTGCCTTGCGTCTTAGTACGCACCCTTTAATTGTTGAGCTTAGTCGACGAGTCGGAGCACCTCTGGTGTCTACTTCGGCTAATCCTTCTGGCAAGCATCCGGCAATGAACCTACGTGAAGCACGAGACTACTTTAGGGGGAGAGTTGATTATCTTCTGCCTGGCCGCCTTGGCGGCTTCGATAAACCTTCAGAAATTAGAGACCTGGTAAGCGGAGAGTCGCTACGGGTCTAGCGTTGGATAAACTCAGCGCATACAGAATAAATATTAGGAGTGAGTGCATGTTAGAACAGGTCAAAGCTTATTTGCTCGGTTTGCAAGATAGTATTTGTGAAGGGCTGGAGCAAAGTGATGGTCAGGCGCGCTTTGTAGAGGATGCCTGGGAGCGCCCTCAAGGTGGCGGTGGTCGAACTCGAGTGATTAAAGATGGGGCTGTTTTCGAGAAAGGGGGTGTTAACTTCTCTCATGTTTACGGGGACTCATTGCCGCCTTCGGCAACTAGTGCCAGACCTGAGTTGGCAGGTCGTCGCTTTCAGGCGATGGGTGTGTCTTTGGTTATGCACCCTCATAACCCCTATGTACCGACCTCTCATGCCAATGTTCGCTTCTTTATTGCGGAAAAGGACGGTGCTGAACCCATTTGGTGGTTCGGTGGTGGTTATGATTTAACGCCTTACTATGGTTTTGTAGAAGATTGCCAGCAATGGCATCAAGTTGCAGCGGAAGCTTGTGCGCCTTTTGGTGAAGAGGTTTACCCTAAGTATAAAAAGTGGTGCGATGAGTACTTTTACCTGAAACATCGGGACGAAGCGCGCGGAGTTGGCGGCTTATTCTTTGATGACTTGAATGAATGGGGCTTCGAAAAGAGCTTCGAATTTATGCAGGCCGTGGGCAATTCCTATGTGAAGGCGTATCGCCCGATCATCGAACGGCGCAAAGATAGCGAGTATGGCGAAAGGGAGCGACAGTTCCAATTGCATCGTCGTGGCCGTTATGTTGAGTTTAATCTAGTATTTGATCGCGGTACGCTATTTGGCCTCCAGTCTGGAGGGCGCACTGAGTCGATACTTATGTCGATGCCTCCGCTGGTCAGTTGGGATTACAACTATCAGACTAAAGCAGGTTCAAGAGAAGCTGAACTGACCGAGCGCTTTTTGCCGCATCAGGACTGGATCTGATAGTCTTCAGGGAGTAAGGAAAAATACATGTCAGATAAATATGCCGTTGTTGGGAACCCCGTTTCTCATAGTAAGTCTCCATTGATTCATAGCATGTTTGCTACGCAGACGAAGCAGGCACTTACTTACGATAAAATTGAAGCGCCAGTCGATGATTTTACATCAGTGGTCAAAGGCTTTTTTGCTCAGACAGAAGGAAAAGGCCTTAACGTTACCGTGCCTTTCAAAGAGCAAGCTTGGGACATGTGTGACAAGCGTAGCCTTGGTGCTGAAAAGGCTGGTGCTGTAAATACTTTGTACCTTGATGAGCAAGGCTTGCTTTGCGGTGACAATACAGATGGTTTGGGTTTAGTGTCCGACATTCAGGGGCATGGAATTAGCCTAAGTGGAAAAAAAATACTGATTTTAGGGGCAGGTGGTGCTGTAAGAGGCGTATTGCAGCCTATACTTGAAGAAAAGCCAAGCAAGGTTGTGGTGGCCAATAGAACCGTTAGTAAAGCGGATGCTTTGGTAGACTTGTTTCAAGATCAGGGGAGTATTGAAAGTTCGAGCTTTGAAGCCTTGAACGAAGCTTTTGACTTGGTGATTAATGGTACCTCGGCCAGTTTATCGGGTTCCTTGCCACCAATTTCGAAATCGATTATCGGTGCTGCGACGGTTGCCTACGACATGATGTACGGCTCAGAGCAGACTGTCTTTAATCGGTGGGCTGAAGAGGCAGGGGCATCCCAGACAATTGATGGTCTCGGGATGTTGGTCGGGCAGGCGGCAGAAGCTTTTCGTGTTTGGCGAGGCATTTTGCCCGAAACCTCTGAGGTCATGGCTAGGATTAGGGAAGAAAGCTGAGCGCTTGCTATAAAGTAAGGCTTGCAAGTGGCCGATAGGTAATAAGAATAAAACGGCCTGAATATTGCTTATTCAGCGTGACTACAATGAATTGTCAACAATGCGGCCAAATCTTGGCACATAGGTTTTGATTTTATGGATTTAGCGACCCTCATAGGTCTGATTTTTGGCTTTGTCATCGTCATTGGCGCGATTTTAATTGAATCCAGCATTATGGATTTCGTTAACGTGCCGGGGCTCGTTATTGTTGTCGTGGGTACGATAGCCATAACCCTGGTTAAATATCGCCTGACGTCAGTGGCCACTTCTTTCAAACTTGCCTTTTCAACTGTTTTTCTTGAACGTACTGAAAACCCGGTTATGTTGATTGAGAAGGTTCGGGAACTTTCGGGTATTGTTCGAAAAGAAGGGATTCTTGGCTTAGAAAATGCTGAAATTGAAGATGAGTTTTTGGCAAAGGGGATAGCCTTGTGTATAGATGGCCACCCTTCCGAGTTTATCGAAGAGCTATTGATTCAAGAGCTAGAACAGTCTATTGAGCGATATGATACTGCCGAAAAGGTCTTTCGTGGTGTGGCAGAAACAGCGCCAGGGCTAGGTATGTTGGGCACCTTGGTCGGCCTGGTTCAGATGTTGAATAATATGGCGGACCCCAGTTCAGTTGGCCCAGCGATGGCGGTGGCATTGTTGACCACCTTCTACGGTGCCTTTATCGCGCAAGTGGTGGCGATTCCCTTGGCTGATAAATTAAACCTAAAAGCAATGGATGAGCATCGTAATATGTCATTGGTTATTACCAGTGTTCAAAATATTCTGAAAGGTCAGAACCCTCGCGTTATTACCGAAGTCCTGGTTAGCTATTTACCGCCTGCCCAGCGTGAAATTGTTAAGGCAGAAGGGTAAGTACGATGAGGGCGATTCCTAGGCCAAAACCTAAGGCAAGTGGTTCGTCCGGCTGGATTGTCACCTTTGCGGACTTAATGTCTTTGCTGCTGACTTTTTTTATTCTGCTACTCAGCTTTTCCAAGATGGATCTTCAGAAATATGAAGTGATGGCGATAGCTATGGCTTCATCATTTGGCATCGAGGCTTTGACCGGTGAAAATAAGGCGGGAGGCGCAATTATTTTTGCTGAAGCGCCCGCTATTCCCCCACCACCCGCGACGACAGACGAGCAGTCTGAATTGGAGAAAGAGTTCGAAGACTTTGGCGACTCCGATATAGAGATGTTGGAAGAGCCTGAAGAGAAAGAGAGCGAGGCGGCACAAATAGACCCGAGTATCGATAAGCTCACAGAGAGTTTGGTTGATAGTCTGGAATCTGAAATCCTTTCTAATGCTTTATCTGTAAGTTATGACTCCAACAAAGTGGTTGTGCGTTTCTCTGAGGCGACTACTTTTCCATCAGGGAGTGAAGAGCTAAAAGATGCAATGTTCCCGATTCTTGAAAAAATAGAAGAAGTACTTGCTACTTGCGAGGGTGAAATAACGGTCTCGGGTTATACCGATAATTTGCCGGTTAACTCGGCGCGCTATCGTTCAAATTGGGATTTGTCTGCAGCACGGGCTGTGAGTGTCGTCCATCAACTTATTTTTAATAATAAAGTAGATGCTAACCGCGTTAGTGCAGCGGGCAGAGCAGAAACAAATCCTTTGGCACCTAATGACACCGCAGAGAACCGGGCCAAGAATCGACGGGTCGAAATAAGCGTGTTTGACCCGGTTTGTGAGGAGTCTGACTGGGACTTCTAAAATGTATCTTTCTTGGAAGGCACTAGCTCGCTATAATGGCGGCCTTTTAGTCTGTAACAAATATTTAGAAGGTGTCGTAGCGTGAGTGGACCAAGTCAACCGAAAGTCGAAGATGAGCAGTGGAGTGATGAGCGAATTCAGGGGTTTTTATCTTTAAAGCCTTTGGATGGTAGCGATCCGGATTATCACGTACTAATTCAAGCCTACCAACATATGACTCCTGATTTCTTTCAGCGTTTTATTGCAATGTTTGCTGAATCTGGCAGGAATATTAATGCTTTATCTCTAAGCGGTGAGACAATATTTGATCGCGTGTCGGAGCATGCTAAGTCTCAAGCATACAGTGATGTATTGAAATCAAATGCTGCGCTGAAGT
>NZ_LWGE01001232.1:0-5408 GCF_001635315.1 Oleiphilus sp. HI0123 | reverse complement strand
TGCTAACAACCGTATCATCTTCTGAAAGGTCTTCATCAAAAGTGAAGCCATATTGAAAACCCGAGCAACCACCGCCAGTCACATAAACGCGTAGCTTAAGAGCAGGATTTTCTTCCTCCTCAACCAGCTGTTTAACTTTACTCGCCGCCGCGTCGGTAAAAAATAGCGGGCTTGGCACATGAGTTTCTACAATGCTCATTGGTTCTCCGGCATTTGATTCTAATATTAGAATACTAAAACAATGTCATACTTCTATACAGAGCATTATCCAATTAACCTAGTAAAACAGTCAACTATTTCATTTAGCCATTATTAGAATCTGAACCCGACACGGCTTTTAGCGCAACTTGCTCAGCGGCTTTAGTCTCTGTGCTTTCACCTGAGTCATGATTCTTAATTGATACAGGCTCTTTATGGTGAACCAGGTTACCATTAACCTCAGCACCCATCGCCATTTCGATCAGATGATAATAAACATTCCCTTTTATTGACGCATTCTTGGCCAGCTCAATATGCTTCGAAGCATAAACATCGCCATGGACTGTACCGTTAACAATGATATGAGGTGCAATCACATCACCGTCTATTTCACCAATATCGCTAATACGAACAATCGCTTCACTGTCTTCTTCAGCGCGGATGGTGCCACGAATTAAACCATCGATATGTAAACCGCCAGAGAATTGAAGATCACCCTCTATCTGGGTTTTACTTGATACCAGAGTATCAAAATGAATATTCGGACTATTATGACGCCCTTTCCCTTTTTGTTTACTCTTGCCCCACATAATGATTCTCCCAAAAGTCTCTAAATTTTTTGATCAACTAACTGCTGCCAATCGAAGCTCTGTTCAATACGAGACGCTTTCTTTCCCTTCGACTGAGCAACCACTTGGATACCTGTCGGCACAAAACCTTTCGGTAGCAGCAGATCTCCGGCTATATCCTGAAAATACTTGAATTTAAACTTGATACCCAAAGCCGTTTGCTGCTCTGATATATCTCTTAAGGCTAGAACAGTTTCTTCTTCGCCCTGCATACCTATCACGTTAATCGCAACATTCCCGGATACGTAGCTCTTGTTATCAGCCACTTGCGCTAAGACAATTTTGTAGTCAAAACGCCTATCCGTTGCACCTAGCTGAATCTCGGCTTTCTGTACTTGTAAGCCTCGCGAGTTATCTGAAGGCGCCATAATATTTTGATAAAATGACAAGTCCTTTTCTAACTGCGACACGCGAGCCTTGTAATCCCTGATCGTCTCCTGAATTTCCTGCTTTGCCAGGTCATCAATCGTCCGACCGCTTTCAAGGTTTGCGACTTGCTGCCGTAAAGCGACTTCTTCCTCTTTTAAAGCAGCATACTCTTGTGCAACTTTTGCTAATTCTTGAACGACCTTTTCGTGTGCCTGTTTTATTTGGTAATCGCCCAAAAGAAAACTTAGGACGCCCATGACCAAAATGCCAATTGCAAAAATCACCCGCCGTTTTAATTTAATACCTGGCTTGTGCTTAACTACAATCAGACGATCTTCAGCTTTCCGTTTTACCATTCTAGTACAATCTCACCTAGGTGTTAGGGCATCAATGCCACTTGCTGTAAGCCCATCATCTCATCAAAACCAAACATAAGATTCATGTTCTGAATCGCCTGGCCAGAAGAGCCTTTTACCAGGTTATCAATAACCGACAATACAATAATTGTATTACTGCCAGGTTGCTGGTGCAGTGCAATTCGGCACATATTCGACCCCTTAACGGAACGGGTTTCTGGCAAAGAGCCTAGCGGCATCACATCGACAAAAGGCTCATCCTTATAGCGCTCTTCATAGATAGCTTGAGCCTGCTCCAGACTTAATTCAGCATCAGGCTTAGGTTGTATATACAAAGTCGCTTCGATCCCTCTAATCATGGGCACGAGATGAGGAACAAAGGTCACATTAACAGGCGATCCGTTTGCTTCACTCAAAATTTGCTGGATCTCGGGTAAATGGCGATGCCCGGAAACACCGTAAGCTTTAAAGCTATCAGCGCATTCCGATAACAGCATACCAACTTTAGCTGCACGCCCAGCACCACTGGTGCCTGTTTTAGCATCTGCAATGAGACGATCCGCCTGGACTAAGCCTTGCTCAACTAAAGGTAAAAAGCCCAACTGAATAACCGTAGGAAAACACCCAGGGCAAGCAACTAATTTGGCATCTTTAATTTGTTCACGATAGATTTCAGGCAGGCCATATGCAGCCTGAGGAATTAATTCAGGGCAGGCATGCTTCTGGTCATACCAACTTTCCCATACATCTACATCTTTCAAACGAAAGTCACCTGAAAGATCAATGGTACGCAAGCCGGAATCTATAAATTCAGACATCATTGACTGAGCCACACCGTGTGGCGTTGCAAAGAAGATAAGATCACAGCCAGCTAGTTCGTCTACGCTAGGATCGGTAAAAGGCAAGTCGATGTAGCCACGAACATGAGGAAACATATCTGCAACAGGGCGGCCTTTCTCAGTACGCGAGGTAACAACAGTAATTTCAACCTTCGGATGAAGCACCAATAATCTTAATAACTCCGAACCGGTATAGCCAGTCGCGCCTACAATACCTACCTTTATCACTTTATATCCCCAAATTTCGAATCTTAAAAAACGGCCGATTATATCACGAGATCAACGGCAAGGTTGTAAGCAATTATAGCCAGCCCTATGCCAAGCAAGGCAATTTTATTACAATTTATGGCTTGTATAACAATATAGCTGTGACACAAAACGCTCTATAATCGTTTTACGCACTCATCCTCTCGATAATAATCGCCGCCTACGGACATAACTGACTCAAGCATGCTACTTACTATTCGTACAATACTCGTTCTCACTTACTTCTTTAGCGTTGCTTTGCTCGGCAGTTGCATCTGTCTTTTTAGGCCCTTCAACCCTGATAACACAAGAATATGCGGGCGACTATTCAGCTGGGGAGCTTTGAAGTTATTGGGCGTAAAAATGACGATAGAGAATAAAGAACTATTGGATAATATGCCCCCCAGCGTTGTTATCGCCAATCACCAAAGCAACCTCGACCTCTTTGTTCACGGCGGTGTCATTCCTAAGCGCTGTGTAAGCGTCGGTAAAAAGAGCCTTAAGTATCTGCCTTTATTTGGCCAGGTTTATTGGCTCGCCGGCAATATCATGATCGACCGTTCCAAAAGTCGTGAATCTATCAATACCATGGCTGAAACAACCGAAGCGCTTAAACACAATAATACTTCGATTTGGGTCTTTGCCGAAGGCACACGTAACGGCGGTAATGATCTGCTACCCTTTAAAAAAGGCGCCTTCCATATGGCTCAACAAGCCTCTGCTCCCATTGTTCCTATTTGCGCCAGTGCCTACCCCAAACATATCAATCTCAATAAATGGCATGCAGGTGAAGTCATTGTCCGAATTCTACCTCCTATCGACACGCATATGGCTGAAGACAAAGATTTGGGCACTTTACTTGAAGACGCACACAGCCAGATGAAAGCGACTATTGATGAGCTAAACCAGAAAGTGAAAAATCGTTCGGATAGAAAATAAATCACTTGCCAGCATTTATGGCAACACATTCAGGCTCTAGCTCTTAGAATATTATCTACTTTGCTATAAACTAGCACTGTACTGAATATTAGATTTTAAGACCATAAAGCCGGACTATGCCGCTAAAAACACACTTCGAAAACTATAAGCGCGTTTTCAGACAGCAGCTCTCTGGTGTCGATGCTTTGCCACAGCTAGCAATTCTTGGCCTGATTGCCGGGTCCTTAACTGCTGGTGTCATCCTGCTTTTCCGCTTCATGATCGAAGTCCCTCTTGCTTATTTTCTTCCTGAAGGTGATCCGGAAAATTTTGAAGGCTTAAGTACCTTTATGCGGGTGGTGATGCCGCTTAGCGGCGCCCTGTTAATCGGCACCATCTGGTATCGTTTGAAGATTAGCCAGCGTAAGGTCGGCGTCGCACTAGTGATGGAGCGTCTCAATTATCATCAGGGTTATATCTCGTTTAAAAGTATGATGACCCAATTTGTCGGTGGCGTGTTAACCATTTTGAGCGGCCAGTCTGCCGGACGAGAAGGACCTGCCGTACATTTGGGTGCAGCAGCTTCTAGCTTACTAGGTCGCTATCTAAACCTACCCAACAACAGTATTCGGACCTTAATTAGTTGCGGCACAGCTGCCGCCATTTCTGCTTCCTTCAACACCCCCATTGCCGGAGTCATTTTCGCTATGGAAGTCGTGATGATGGAATATAGCATTGCCGGTTTTACGCCAGTCATCCTGGCTTCGGTTGCAGCAGCGATTATTTCTCAGGTTTTCTATGGCGCAGACCCTGCCTTCCTCGTGCCCCAGCTGTATATGAACTCTCTGATGGAAATTCCCTATATCATTATCTGTGGCATAGGTATTGGTATTGTTTCAGCCTGCTTTGTTGGCTTGATCAAGCTCACCTTGCGTAATAGCACTAGCAATATTTTCTATCGGATCTCCGCTGCCGGTGCCTTAACCGCCGTTGCGGCAGCATTTGTGCCCGAGATAATGGGGGTAGGCTATGACACTGTAAACCAAACGCTTTTGGGCGAGTTTGGTTTGCTTCTACTGTGCTGCATCGCCGTGGTAAAAATTGTGGTAACGGGCATTAGCATTGGCTTGGGGATGCCAAGTGGACTTGTGGGCCCAATTCTCTTTATTGGTGCAACCGTTGGCGGCGTATTTGGCCTAATCGCTGAATGGATTATGCCTGAAACCGCCTCCTCAGCTGGCTTCTACGCTATGTTGGGTATGGGTGCGATGATGGGTTCCGCGCTACAAGCTCCCTTGGCCGCACTATTAGCCTTATTAGAACTTACGCAAAACCCCAATATAATCATGCCGGGAATGTTGATCATTGTTGTATCCAGTATGGTTGCAAGTGAAGTGTTCAAGCAGCAGTCTATTTTCCTGAGTATATTGAAGGAACAAGGTCTCGATTATCACAATAGCCCGGTTATTCAGGCACTTCGCCGCGTCAGTGTTGGCGCCATTATGACCCGACAATTTAGTCCGACGAAACGGCATATAGTTTACGAGGAAGCCAAGGAAATTTTGCGCCAGGAGCCTAAATGGATACTAATCAATAACAGCGATGGTAAACCAGTTTCGCTTCTTCCCACGGTCGATCTTGCGCACTACCTGGAGGAAAACGAACAGGAGCTGGTCGAGGGTGAGGAGCACCCGATTAAGGAGCGCATCCTGATCGACCTGTTTGAAATCCCGGCACAGCGAAAAGATATTGCCTCTCTCTACTTTCAAGCCACGCTTCAGGAAACCCTTGACCGCTTTACAGAAACTAAAACTGAAGCCTTATATGTCGAGAGAACCAGTGCTCCTACCGTT
>NZ_LWGE01001231.1:0-7957 GCF_001635315.1 Oleiphilus sp. HI0123 | reverse complement strand
CAAACGCTTTTGAAGTCACAAAGCGAGTTTGAGGCATCGGCCCATCAACGGCATCAACCAACAGCAATACCGAGTCAACCATCGATAATACACGCTCTACTTCGCCACCGAAGTCAGCGTGCCCAGGTGTGTCAACGATATTGATATGATAGTCATTCCATTGAATGGCTGTATTTTTTGCCAGAATGGTAATACCGCGCTCTTTTTCCTGGTCATTGGAGTCCATGATACGCTCAGAACCTTCGTCCCGACGTTCGAGTGTACCCGATTGGCTTAACAACTTATCTACAAGCGTCGTTTTACCATGATCAACGTGAGCAATGATGGCAATATTTCTTAATTTCTCTATCACAATACGGGTACCTGTTATCCTGAAAAGACTAAATCCAAGACTTAAATTAAAAGTAACTGAATATAAATTGGACGCGAATTATACAGAAAGAACGTCATATTAAAATGCAGTAAACAAATATTTTACATTTTAGTTTTTTACTGTCGCACCATTTTATTGCACTAAACAGCATGAAGCACCGCTATGGTGCGCATTACATCGTAAAAATCCACTGATACTCCCTTCCAGCCACCTATTTTCAAGCACTTACAAATAATCAAAATTGGCAAACATATTGCACACTGACATAGAAAAACTAATGTCAACAAATAATTGGGGAATAATGAAGATAGTTCTGCTATCCTTCATTTTTTCCTCTTCCAGGCTGCCCAGCAAAGGCGTCTGACAACTTGGACGGTACTTGAAATATAAATAGTATTTGAAAAGTTTGTTTAGACTGGTTAGGCCGGACACCTGCTGCGAAAATCGCTAGGCACTGCGCATGTCGCAACTTGAGTGTGACAATTTAGTGCAGTGCTCGGCACTTGAAATAACATGAAACAAACCTTTGTTTCGAATACGTCCAAAAATGGAGAAATTAGAATGTCAGAGAAAACTCTCGGCCTAATCAAAGAAAACGAAGTCACATGGGTCGACCTTCGCTTCACAGATACTCGCGGTAAAGAACAACACGTAAGCATTCCATCTTCTGAAGTTGACGAAGACTTCTTCGAAGAAGGCAAAATGTTTGACGGTTCATCAATTGCTGGCTGGAAAGGCATCAACGAATCAGACATGATCCTTATGCCTGAAGACGCTACAGCAGTACTTGACCCGTTCACAGAAGAAAGCACTTTGATCCTTCGTTGTAACATCGTTGAGCCTTCAACTATGCAAGGCTACGAGCGCGACCCACGCTCTGTTGCGATCCGTGCTGAAGAATACTTGAAGTCTACAGGTATCGCTGACTCTGCATTGTTTGGTCCAGAGCCAGAATTCTTCGTATTTGATGACGTTAAGTGGAAAGCCGACATGAACGGCGCTATGTACGAAATCAACTCTGAAGAAGCTGCTTGGGGTAGCCACGCAGAATTCGAAGGCGGTAACATTGGTCACCGTCCAGGCGTTAAAGGCGGTTACTTCCCAGTACCACCAGTTGACTCTCTACACGACCTTCGTGCAGCAATGTGTGCAGCGATGGAAGCAATGGGTCTAGTAATCGAAGTACACCACCACGAAGTTGGTACTGCTGGTCAGTGTGAAATCGGTGTTGGCGCTAATACACTAGTAAACAAGGCTGATGAAGTTCAGATCCTTAAGTATTGTGTACACAACGTTGCTCACGCTTACGGCAAGACTGCGACATTTATGCCTAAGCCAGTAGTTGGCGATAACGGTTCTGGCATGCACGTTCACATGTCTCTTGCAAAAGATGGCGTTAACGTTATGGCTGGTGACGGCTATGCTGGTCTATCTGATGAGTGCCTATACTACATCGGCGGTATCATTAAGCACGCTAAGACTTTGAACGCTTTCACTAACGCTTCTACTAACTCATACAAGCGTTTGGTTCCAGGCTTCGAAGCACCAGTTATGTTGGCATACTCTGCACGTAACCGTTCTGCTTCTATCCGTATTCCATACGTAAATAGCCCGAAAGCACGTCGTCTGGAAGCTCGCTTCCCAGATCCAACGGCTAACCCATACCTAGCGTTCTCTGCGCTACTAATGGCTGGCCTTGACGGCATCCAGAACAAGATCCACCCTGGCGACCCAGCTGATAAAGATCTATATGACCTTCCTGCTGAAGAAGCTGCTGAGATCCCAACAGTTGCTGCTACGCTAGAAGAAGCACTAAACGCTCTAGAAGCAGATCACGAATTCCTAACTAAGGGTGATGTTTTCACTGAAGACATGATCCAGGGTTTCATCGATCTTAAGCGTGAAGAAGTTGAGCTATTGAACATGACAACTCACCCAGTTGAGTTTGAATTGTACTACTCTCTATAAGTACGATGTTCTATAAGCTATCATCACAGATAGCCTAACCTGCGCATGTAGGTTCAGAATAAAAGCCCGTTAATGGCAACATTAGCGGGCTTTTTACATTTGATCACAAAATCCGCCCGCCATAATCTAGACAAACACTCATAATACTCTTAGTGTATTAACTCACTGTATTAATTGTACAACCGGAGTGCATTCATGTCGGCTCAGCCTAGCCTGTTAGTATCAACCCGCCTTTTTTCTAGCCAAGTGCTTGAACAGGCTCATGGGCAAACTACAAACACCGACATTAACAAGACAAGTCCGGACGTACATCCATCCATACTACTTAATGACATATTCCCTCCACGAGAAGCTTCGCTGAACCTTGAACAGCTCGACACAGCATCGAACCAAGCACTGCAAGCCAAGGCGACACTCAAGAAGCTGGAACATGAGCTATCGAACGCAAACGAGCAACAGTTAAACGATATTGCCACCCTACAAGACAGCATCATTAACGACGAAGATTTTGATTTCTCTCTACTCCCCTCCACTGCAGCCGGGTACGAAGAAAGCCCCACCCAGCTTAACGGAGAATTTTCCAGCCCACCTGGCGAGAGTTTTTCCAGCAATGCGTATGTAGAAACAAGTACCGCCAACTCAGCGAAGCAAAGCAAATACGAAGTAGCCAGTTTAGACGAACAAAATAGTGAACAAGTCAGCACTTCAACTGCCATACTGCCTCACACAGAAGCAGAGATAGATCATTCCAGCAAATCCCTTGGAACTCTGCACCGAAGCACTACTGAAGACATTCACTTTGAAGTAAGCGGCCAAGTTGATACACACTATGAATTTGACGAAACCAGTCATGAAACAGCTTATGGCCAAATCAATTACAACAGCGACGGCAGCTGGCAATACACGCTAGACAACAACACTTCGAAAATTCAAGAACTGGGGGCAAACGACTCCCTTATCGACAGCATCGACCTAATCAGCAAAAGTGGCGACAAATTTACCCTCAATATCACCATACATGGGATTAACGACAGCGCAACAATCTCTGGCGACAAGAGCGCTGAAGTTTCAGCACTAAGTAACTATAGCCCTGGTGAAAGACCCGAAACGATCAGCGGCACGCTTACTGTTAAAGACCTCGACCAAGATGAAGCCCAAATGCTGGCTGAAGACATGGTTGAAGGCGCATACGGCTTTGTAAGTATTTCCGCTAGTGGCGAATGGACTTATTCGCTCAATAGTGAGTCAGACGCAGTAAAAAGCCTTCATCAAAACGACACTTTGCATGACCTAATCCCGCTAAAAAGCGTGGACGGTACTAATCAACTTCTCAAGATCACTATTTTTGGCGCCGATGACAAGCCTTTTTTAAGCGGTGACAACTCTGAAACGATCGACTTAGCCACTTCAACTTATGCCGAGCAGAAGCTAAACATCGATGATCCTGACTTTGGTCAGTCTCACTTTATAGCAGCCGAAGACATTGCCACACGCTCTAACTATGGCACTGGTAGCATTGATGAACACGGCAACTGGCGATACGAACTAAATACTAACAACCCGAAAGTCATCTCTTTGGGTGAGAAGGAACGCTTGTTTGACACATTTGTTGTCGAAAGTGTTGATGGCACGACACAAACAGTCATTATAAAGATTGAAGGAAGTGATCAGCCACTCTTTGCCAACAACAGCTCCAGCAAGCCAGAGACCCTAGAGTTAAATCAAGTTCTACATGATGACACAGAGAACGACCTAGAAAGCGTATTCGGAAAGGCTAACTCTAGCCATCAGTCCACGGGCGAGACCCTAGACAATGCCAATACAAGTGCAAGCGAGATTTTACAGCAAATTACTCAGCAAAATCTTCAAGACAACAACCTCATTACTTAAGAGAGTTGAAACTCTAGGCACTGTAAAGTGTAAACGCAGCACTCGAACTGACTTATTGAAAAACAGATTGCGACCAGAGCATGGCTTAGTCGTGCAGACACCAGAAGAAAACCTTGGTACCAAGTATGAATTTGGTCGAATAGTATGCTTTAACGGACGTTGAAACGATTTGAACTTCCAGAACTTCCTGGGTTACCTTATTCTAAAATTCATCCCCCAAGGAATGCTCACCACAGTAGTCATCCTCGCGTAGGCGGGGATCCATTGTTTTTGACCGAAAACTTATTAATTCGATTACTTCTGTAGCTTCAAATGCTGCCTATTAATCAAGACACTGGATTCCCGCCTACGCAGGAATGACTGGTTTTTTTTTGGGGGGGGGCTTGAGCGTCAACTTAGCGAACTTTCAAGGCTTTGATATTTTGTTTGGTCATGTCGCGCTCTGTATTACAAGCTGTAAAATCGGGTTTGAGCCGATACATATAAAGCTAGAGCGTATCGCCCTCCGATAATATAGACACATTCACCTGGCCCAATTTTTCTCTCAGCTTTTCTCTATCAACAAGCTTAGCCTGTACTGCGCTAGGCAGTTCGGTAAACAAAATAATACCTTTCTGCACCAGCAAGGAGATGAGGTCTTCCGTCACTCTGGCCAAGTCAGCATCGCTATCCTGTAACGCTAAAAATAAAGCCTCCTTTTCTTGCTGATCCATCATCATGCCCTTTCGTCCAGGAACTTAGTTACTTTAGGGGATATCGTAATATTTTGAGACAAGTGATCCAGCAAACTACCCTGCAGGTACAACAGCTCATACTTAATCAAATACAAGTCATATCGCGCCTCACTACTTAAACGCTTAGCATTTAATAGTTCATTCTCGGCATCCAGCAGATCAATCAAGCTTCGCTGGCCAATATCAAACTGCTTAATGTAGGCTCGCTTGGTGTTTTCTGCCGATTCTGCATAATCCTGAAGTAAGGCGTAACGAGTCGATAAACTCTGGTAACGATGCCAAGCCTGCTCAGCCGCTAAGCTTAACTCACGCTGCGCATCTTCCATGCGATACACTGCCCGCTTAACACGCAGAGCAGCCTTATTCTTAGCCGCTGAGTCTCGCCCACCGTTGAATAAGTCATATTGCATACGCAGCATCACAAAAGCATCATTATTTCGCCCTTTAACACCATCAAGGTTATCATTCCAACTCGCACCAGATTCCAGATAAATCGAAGGTAAATTAGTAGACTTCGCTGCCGAACGCTCAGCCTTGCTCGCTCGAAGCGCTCGCGCTTCAGATAATAACTGAGGATTCTGTGAGGACACCTCTTCCAATAGCTGTTCCAGCGAATTTGGCATCGATAACAAGCCTGGACTAAAAGCCAAAGATAAAGCAGGCCTTGAGCCTACAACTCGAAAATAAGCCGCCTCAGCCGCTCTAAGCTTAGCCTTTGCTGCCTCGACATTTGCCAAAGATAAAGATAAACGCGCACTGACCTGACTTACCTTGGCTCGGTCATCTTTTCCCAAACGAGCTCTCATACCCACGTCTTTCGCAATCCGTTCATGAGTTTGCAGGTTCGCAATATGATCCTCAAGAGCAAAGTTCGCACGCATAACATCCAAATGCGCCTGCACAGCATCATAGGCTAGCGTTTCTGCCTGAGAGCGCATCGCTAGACGTCGTGCCTGCCCCATCTCTACGCCGCTTTCACGCTGCCAATGAGTTTGAAAGCCATCAAATAACATTTGCCTTAAGGCAAGTGAAGCTTCTCGGCGCTCCATTTGTTCAGAGCCACTTCCCGTCAATGACCTTGTCGAAGTGTTATTACTATGCTCACGCCCGACACCTAGAGATAAAACAAGCTTAGGTAGAAACGCAGACTCCCGTTCCTCGATGTCCGCCATCTGAGCATACAACTCGCTGACCATTGCTTTAAGTTGCGGATGACTGGCTAAGGTTAAGCTCACGCTCTCCTGAATGCCACGAACTGCCGAAGCTTTCTTAGACAGCCCTGGCTCATCTATAGTGTTCGAGAAACTTGAATCTAGCTCTTGGGAAAAAACAGGGGCCACGCTAAAACAGCCTGTGACAGCTAAGCACAAGAACAAGCGCGAAAGAAACTGCATTTTATTATTGCCTCTACGTTAACAACCAAACTGGTTGCTACTTATTATTATCTATCCGTAGATAAAACCCTGAAAAGTTGCATAGTGAGCAAGTCAAAACTTACTGTTCGGTCAGCGCAACCTGCCGGGCTTTTAATATTGGTTTCAAGAGATACGTCAGCAAGGTTTTCTTCCCTGTCAGAATATCTACTTGGGCAATCATACCAGGAATAACCGGAAGGAGCTTGTCTCCGAACTTCAAGTTATTATCTCGCGTCTTGACGCGTACCAGGTAGAAGCTATCACCTTGTTCATTTGTACTGGAATCAGCACTAATATGAACCAGCTCAGCTTCGAGCCCTCCATAAACCGTGAAATCATATGCGGTGAATTTTACCATTGCTTTCTGTCCAGGGTACAGTCGTGCAATATCGGCAGGGCGGACTTTTGTCTCAATTAGCAAAGCATCCTCCATCGGGACAACACTCACCAAATCCATTCCCGGCTGAATAACCCCACCCAAGGTGGTCACCATAAGCTCTTTAACGATACCATTAACAGGCGATCGAACCTGGGTTCGGTCAACCCTATCCTCCAATACATCGTGACCTTGAGACATCTGAGCCAGCTCTGCTAACACATCATTTAATTCAAGACGAGACTCAGACCTAAAGTCCAACTCTAACTGAGCTCTACGATTTGTCAGCTCTTTGATAGACGATTCAATTTGCGGCAACTTCAGCTCAATATCTGAGGCTCTCCCCTTGGCCTCCAAGACACTCTTTTCAGACCTGATCAGCTCCACCTCAGAGACAACCCCTTGCTCAAACAAAGGCTCCAATATTGCCAACTCCTTTTTCACCAGCAACTCCTGCGCTCTAGACTGACGAAGCTGACCTTGAAGCTGATCCAATAATTGGTGTTTCTGCTGAATTTGCTGACTTATTATTACTTTGGAGGCTCTTAACTGTTCAAGCCTTTGAGTAAAAAGCGCTTGCTGCTCTCTCACTAAAGCCTGGTCATCACGAACCAGAGATTCAGAAAAAGAAAGCTCTCCGCCTTGCGCTTCGGCTCGCAGCCTTTCTGAGCGAGCCTGAAGCACTCGCACTACCTGTTCACGCTCCCGAAAACGGGAAGCAAGCTGCTTATCATCCAGTTTTAATAAAACCTGACCGGCTTCGACTTCCTCACCTTCCTCCACCAATAATTCCGAGAGAATGCCACCCTCAAGATTCTGGACCAACTGCAATTGCTTCGAAGGGATAACCTTACCTACACCACGAACCAACTCATCCACCTCTGCATAAGCAGTCCAGCAGATAAATGAAAAAGAGATCAAAATTATAAGCCACAGCAAGCGTCGTGACTTTATGACATTACCATGATCATTTAAGGCTTGAGTGATAGGGGTTGAACGGAACTCAGTCATTGGAAACACCTCCCTTTCCATGACCTTGTTTATCATTGTGAGCACTTTGGCTCCCTGCCTGAATCAAGCCTCGCTTGAGCGCATCCAAAACACTTTCCTTTGGCCCATCAGCAACAATTTTTCCTTGATCCATCACGATAATTCGGTCCACCAGGGCCAGCAAAGAAGCCCGGTGCGTGCTAAGTAGCAG
>NZ_LWGE01001230.1:0-2696 GCF_001635315.1 Oleiphilus sp. HI0123 | reverse complement strand
CTTTTTCAGAAATATGAGGACCTAAAAGAACCTTATAGATACGTTGTTCATTCATCCCAACATCTCCTCAATCTTTTTAAGAGCAGAAACTGTGACAACCACCTTATCGAAACCAACAAGGCTTACAGGGTCAACACTTTCCGCATCACGCACATCCACTTTAGGGATATTGCGAGACGCCAAATATAAGTTTTGATCAATTTCTTCAGAGATGATCAAAGTACTATCTAGCAAACCCTGCTCTTTCAACTTAGCAGCCAGCTCTTTTGTCTTTGGCTCAGCAACAGTTAGCTCTTCAACAACCAACAAACGCTCCTGACGAACCAACTCTGACAAAATAACCTGCATCGCTGCACGATACATTTTACGGTTTACTTTTTGAGAGTGATCTTGCGGCTTCGCAGCAAATGTAACACCACCTGAACGCCAGATTGGGCTACGAATAGTACCTGCACGTGCACGACCAGAACCCTTCTGCTTCCATGGCTTCTTACCACCACCACTTACTTCAGAACGAGTTTTCTGAGCTCGAGAACCCTGGCGGGCAGCTGCCATATATGCAGTGACAACCTGATGAACCAAAGACTCATTAAATTCACGAGAAAACGTAGCTTCAGATACAGCCACTGAATTTCCAGAACCAGTAATTGTTAATTCCATGACGCCCCCTATGCCTTCTGTGCTGGCTTGACAATGATGTCCGCGCCAGTAGCACCAGGAACAGAACCTTTAATCAATAAAAGGTTACGTTCTGCGTCTACACGAACGACTTCTAAGCTCTGAACAGTAACTTGTTCAGCACCCATGTGACCTGACATCTTCTTGCCTTTAAAAACACGACCTGGCGTCTGACACTGACCAATTGAACCGTTTGATCTGTGTGACAACGAGTTACCATGCGTCGCATCTTGCATGCCAAAGTTCCAACGCTTAATACCGCCCTGGAAACCTTTACCTTTAGACTGACCAGTTACATCAATAATCTGACCAACTTCGAAGACTGTCGCATTAAGTGCGTCACCTGCTTTAAGATCTTCGCCTTCGCCTTCCGCCAAACGGAATTCCCAAAGACCACGACCCGCTTCAACACCTGCTTTCGCAAAATGTCCAGCTGCAGCTTTAGATACGCGAGAAGCGCGACGCTCACCAACAGTTACCTGAATTGCACGGTAACCATCAACATCGTCTGTTCTCACCTGTGTGATACGGTTATCTTCAACCTCGATAACCGTTACCGGAATGGATGCACCTTCGTCTGTAAAAACTCGAGTCATCCCAGCCTTACGGCCGACTAAACCAATCGCCATTTTTCACCTCTTAAGTGTACGGGGCTTTCACCCTCTATGGCCCTATAAATTAGGTAGTTACACTTTACCGCTCGATCTAACTTGAACGGCACCAACTTTTTAGAAAAGTTGGAAAAACTTAACCAAGACTAATCTGAACGTCTACGCCAGCTGCCAGGTCAAGTTTCATTAGTGCATCTACAGTTTTTTCTGTAGGCTCTACAATATCCATCATTCTCTTATGAGTACGAATCTCATACTGATCACGCGCATCTTTGTTTACGTGAGGAGAAATCAAAACTGTAAATCTCTCTTTCTTAGTTGGAAGAGGAATCGGACCACGCACTTGCGCACCGGTTCTCTTCGCCGTATCTACAATTTCTTGTGTAGACTGATCGATCAGACGATAATCAAAAGCTTTTAGTCTGATTCTGATTTTTTGGCTTTGCATGTGACCAAAACTCCAGTAATTAGCCACTTAAACCCAAAAAGGCGCGTGACTGCTGTATAAAAAAGGAGCCGCATTGTACGTATTGCAACCAACCGTGTCAACCGACATCCCGACATAAATACGATTTCTTTTAGCACAAAAAAAAGAGCCGCCCGAAGGCAGCTCTTTTTTTAGGATATAGGCGTCAGATTATTCAACAATCTTAGCTACAACACCCGCACCTACAGTACGACCACCTTCACGAATCGCGAAGCGTAGACCTTCTTCCATCGCGATTGGCGCGATCAAAGTAGCTGTTAACTGTACGTTATCACCAGGCATTACCATTTCAACACCTTCAGGCAACTCACAAGCACCTGTCACATCAGTCGTACGGAAGTAGAACTGTGGACGGTAACCTTGGAAGAATGGCGTATGACGACCACCTTCATCTTTACCCAAGATATATACTTCAGCTTCAAACTTAGTGTGAGGCTTAACAGAACCAGGCACACATAGAACCTGACCACGCTCAACTTCGTCACGCTTAGTACCACGCAGAAGAACACCAACGTTCTCACCCGCACGACCTTCGTCTAGAAGCTTACGGAACATCTCAACACCAGTACAAGTAGTGGTTTGAGTTTCCTTGATACCAACAATCTCGATTTCTTCACCAACTTTGATGATACCACGCTCAACACGACCCGTTACAACCGTACCACGACCTGAGATTGAGAACACGTCCTCAACAGGCATTAGGAATGGCTGATCTACAGCACGCTCTGGCTCTGGAATATAAGAATCTAGCGACTCAACCAACTTCTTAACAGCAGTTGTACCTAGCTCGTTATCATCTTCGCCGTTCAATGCCATCAAAGCAGAACCTGCGATAATTGGCGTATCATCACCTGGGAACTCATAAGTGTCTAGCAACTCACGAATTTCCATTTCAACCAATTCAAGCATCTCGTTGTATT
>NZ_LWGE01001229.1:0-2720 GCF_001635315.1 Oleiphilus sp. HI0123 | reverse complement strand
TGCCTCGGTTTGCTTGGGTTTTCTATTCTGCTTGGCGTTGCTGTGCTTATTTTGATGTTCTGGGCTGCTTTGAGCTTTATCGTTCATTTGTGCTTCGTCGCCCATTCTCATACTCAGTGATATTCGTTTTCGTCTTGGATCAGCTTCCATGACTTTCACCTTTACGATATCACCTGTTTTGACAACGTCGCGAGGGTCTTTAACAAATTTGTCCGCCAGTGCCGAGATATGGACGAGACCATCTTGGTGCACACCAATATCAACGAAGGCTCCAAAGTGTGTCACGTTCGTTACCGCTCCCTCGAGCACCATGTTCGGCTTCAGGTCAGAGATTGTCTCGACGCCTTCTTTGTATTCTGCAAACTTAAACTCAGGGCGCGGGTCGCGACCGGGTTTGGCGAGTTCGCTGAAAATATCTTGAACAGTGATCAGGCCGCAGCTTTCACTAACAAAGTCGTTAGCTGATAGCTTCTTTAAAGTTCCGGCATTGCCTATAAGTTGTCCAATATCTTGCTGACTCTTCTGAGCAATGTCCTTCACTGTGGGATAAGATTCCGGATGGACTGCGGATGCATCTAGTGGGTTTTCACCATCAAGAATACGTAAGAATCCAGCGCATTGCTCGAATGCTTTTGGTCCAAGGCGTGGGACTTCTTTGAGTATTTTTCGAGAGTTGAAGCGTCCGTTACTATCACGGAATGCCACAATATTGCTGGCAATACTGGCATTCAGACCAGATACCTTTGCCAGCAATGGTGCAGAAGCCGTATTGACGTCGACACCGACAGCGTTAACACAGTCTTCGATGGTTGCCCCCAGGCTGCGGTTGAGCTGTACTTGGCTAACATCATGCTGGTATTGACCAACGCCAATGGCTTTAGGTTCAATTTTTACGAGCTCTGCCAGAGGATCTTGAAGACGGCGCGCGATCGATACAGCGCCTCGAATGGTGACGTCCAGATCCGGGAACTCATTTGCAGCTAATTCTGATGCAGAATAAACCGAGGCGCCGGCCTCGCTGACCATAATTCGGGTTAAAGCCAAGGCGGGGTAGCGTTTCATTACGTCGGCAGCCAGCTTATCAGTTTCACGAGAGGCAGTACCATTGCCAATGCTGAGCAGCTCAACGTGGTGTTTTTTACAGAGGGCGGCGATTATCTCGATAGATTCGTCCCACTGGTTTCTGGGGGCGTGAGGGTAGATTGTTGCGTGATCCAGTAATTTGCCTGTTTGGTCGATCACCGCCACTTTAACGCCAGTTCGCAGGCCTGGATCAAGGCCTAATGTTGCTTTCGCACCGGCTGGCGCTGCTAATAACAGATCTTTTAGGTTCTCTGCAAAAACATCGATGGCAACTTTTTCAGCTTGTTCTCTTAGCTTGCCAAGTAGTTCAGTCTCGATATGGTTGTTAAGTTTAACGCGCCATGTCCAGCGAACCACTTCTTTTAGCCACTTATCGGCTGCTCGGCCTTGGTCCTCAATATTGTAATAAGCGGCGACTTTGGCTTCACAGGGATGAATCGTTAAACGGTCACTTGCGTCATAACCCTGAGGCTGCAGGCTAATATTGAGCACGCCTTCGTTGCGGCCTCTAAATAGTGCCAATGCACGATGTGATGGGATTTTTGCTATCGCTTCACTGAAGTCAAAATAGTCCTGGAACTTATCACCCTTGGCTTTTTCAGATTCGACAACGGCACTAAAAATCTCGCCCTGATCCCAGAGGTAAGTTTTGAGTATGCCGAGTAGCTTGGCTTCTTCGCTGAGGCGTTCCATCAAAATGTACTTTGCGCCATCTAGTGCGGCTTGTGAGTCATCAATGCCCTTATCAGTGCTAATGAATTTACTCGCTTCAGACTCTGGGTCTAGAGTCGGGTCCTTAAACAAACTATCCGCTAAGGGTTCCAGACCGGCTTCAATTGCAATCTGGCCCTTGGTTCTGCGCTTGGGTTTGTAAGGAAGGTAGAGGTCTTCCAGTTCGTTCTTGCTGGCGACATTAGCGATTTGCGAGGCAAGCGCATCAGTGAGTTTACCTTGTTCGTCAATGCTGCTGAGAATAGTTTTACGCCTATCATCTAACTCTCGTAAGTAACGGAGCCTTTCTTCAAGCTTTCTGAGCTGTGAGTCATCTAGGGCGCCGGTCACTTCTTTTCGATAACGTGCAATAAAGGGGATCGTTGAACCTTCATCAATTAGTTCAATGGTTGCATCGACTTGTTGAGGTCTGACCGAAAGCTCGCTGGCAATTTGGGCTGCAATTTTTTTGGTGGTCGTGGAAGCGGAGGAAGCCTGGGTAGATAAGGTGTTCATGCGAAAGTAAAAGATCCTTGCGAGCGGTAAAGAGGTATCAGTCTTAAAAACAACAAATAGCAATGCACTAAATGGTGACGAGCATGGCGATTTAAACCCCTGCAGTAAATAAAAAATGAAACAAAACAACGAAAATATCTGTTCCAATTTCACAACTAAAGGCAGTGTTGCGGCGCTACGACTGTGTTCATTATTTATATCTATTTAGAATAAGTGCTACAAAGCGACAAAATGTATCTGGAAAGCAATGAGTTGACGTGAAAGAATGATGGAATAGAAAAATAAATGGGCTCAGAGTCACGGGCCCTGAGCCCATTTATTTTTATCGAGATAGACAGAAAGAAGAGAAAGTAGTGGCGAATAAGTTAAACCCTAAACAGCAAGAAGCCGTAGATTATGTTGGTGGTCCT
>NZ_LWGE01001228.1:0-4894 GCF_001635315.1 Oleiphilus sp. HI0123 | reverse complement strand
TATGACAGCACCGAGGACTCCGACTTTGCTGTGGGGATCGCTCAAGCACAAATCCAGTACCAACAAGGGCAATATGAACCTTGCTTAGCAACACTATTACGCCTGCATAAACAACAGGCGCATCACCCCTTCGTTCTAAAGCTCTTGAAGTCGGTATACTTAAAATTAGAAGATTGGCACAACCTGATAAAGCTCCTGCCCTCCTTGCAAAAAGATGCCAAACTCGGCACTGATGAAATCAAAGCCGTCGAGTCTCTCGCCTGGAATAATCTTTTTGTACAGAAAACCGACGAGCTAATTAACCGCGCTCAACAAGACGCTGCCGACGATATTCTCGCAGGTTTATGGCAGTGTGTACCAACACCATTACAATTCGACGCGCAGTTGCTTGAAACGTACGCACTACAGCTTATTCGCCTTAACAACGATCACGAGTGCGAAACCTTAATCCGAAAAGCCTTGGAAAAGAAATGGGACGACAGGCTGGTTCGCGTCTATGGAATGGTCGCCGCTCAAAACACTTCCGAGCAACTGATCCACGCCGAACAATGGCTAAAAAGCAGACCCAACAATGCCAGCTTATTGCTAGCACTTGGTAGGCTTTGCCTAAGAAATGGTTTATGGGGGAAAGCTCAAGAATACTTTGAAGCGAGCAACAAACTACACGAAAACAAGGAAAGTCTCGCGGAGCTATGTCGCCTGAATATACGCCTAAATGCGAAAAATAATGCCGACAAAGAAGTATTCGAAGGGCTTATCGAGAATCTTGAGCTGCCAAAATTGCCCCTACCTGAGTCTCGATAGCCACTGAGCTAGACAGTATTTCTGCTTGGCTCTAAAACCATCATGCTTGCGCCACTAATATTTAAGAACGTGGCGCATATTCCAGAACATCGGAGAAGAAGTCTTGTTCTTCTAATCCGGCTTCCAGCAAGGCGTCCATTGCAGAATGAACAAGCTTTGGCGAGCCACTAACAAAAACCTTACTATCCGCTAAATTTGAAAAGTCTGCTAATACCGCATCACTCAATTGATTGTGATGAGCGTTTGCATCTATGTTTTCAATGTCTGCGATAAGCGGGTGGAATTCAAAGTGATCATATTTCGATGCCCACTCCTCAGCCAACTCTGCCAAGTACATATCTTCTTCTTTTCTAACTCCCCAATATAAGGCAAGCGGAAGCGAATAATTCTGCGCCAGGAGATAGTCAATAATAGACTTCATTTGAGCAAAGCCGGTACCAGCAGCCATCAAGATTAGCGGCTTATCAGGCACTTTTGGCAAACAAGCCTTTCCAAACGGTAAAGAGATCGTGACACTGGCTCCACTCTCCAACGCGTCCTTACAGTAGTCCACAATTTCAACCGCTGAGTTCAAGTGCGGATCAGCCTGAATGTGGAGGGTGATTTCTCGCAAGCCAGGCGCTGAAGCGATAGAAAAATAACTACCAGCATCCTTACCCGGCATCTCAAGTGCCAAATACTGCCCGGCATAAAACTCCGGCAGCTTGCCCGCAGGTAACTGCAACTCAACTTTATAAACATGCCCTCTAATCACTTCGACAGCGATTACTCGGCAAACCGTTTTCTTCACAGGCAATTCTCCTGGCCCATAGATATTATCTATTGTAATTTTGCTTGAGTTCACTGGCCAAGTCTGGCACAGCAACAAGTCTTTCTGTAGTGGCCCCTGAACCAGCTCCCTTCGGGGGCCGAATTCAACTTCGCCAGAAACGAGCTTGGCCCGGCATATCTCACAAACCCCGTTGCGGCAACTGACGGGCAACTTCAAGGCATATCTGTCAGCAATTTCATATACTGACTCTCCCGCATCAAAAGCCAATTCGTATGTGCGAAGCTGGCCTTCAACCCGTGACTCTATTTCGAGCACGTTCACTTGGACTGATCACCACCAAAGATGCCCAAGTCGTCCCACCTTTCATCAACTCGAGACTTTATCTCGTCAGTCATGGTAATTGGTTCACCCCATTCCNGGTTTGTTTCACCCGGCCATTTATTGGTTGCATCAAGACCCATCTTGGAGCCTAAGCCCGATACTGGCGAAGCGAAGTCCAAATAGTCTATCGGTGTGTTTTCAACCAAGGTGATATCTCTTGCCGGATCCATACGTGTCGTAATTGCCCAAATCACATCTTCCCACTCTCGTGCGTTAACGTCATCATCCAAGACAATTACGAACTTGGTATACATAAACTGGCGAAGGAAGGACCACACGCCCATCATCACGCGTTTAGCATGCCCTGGGTATTGCTTCTTCATCGTTACAACGGCCAGGCGATATGAGCATCCTTCCGGCGGCAAATAAAAATCGACAATTTCAGGAAACTGCTTTCTTAGAATCGGTACAAAGACTTCATTCAAAGCTAAACCGAGAATCGCAGGCTCATCAGGCGGCCGACCAGTATAAGTACTGTGGTAAATCGCATTTTTTCGATGAGTAATACGCTCGACAGTAAATACCGGAAAGGTATCCACTTCATTGTAATAACCAGTATGATCACCGAAGGGTCCTTCGGGTGCGACTTCATCAGGGTAAATGAAGCCCTCCAATACTATCTCTGCACTCGCTGGCACTGATAGGTCACTCAAGCCCGCTTTAGTCACTTCAGTTTTACTATCACGTAACAAGCCAGCAAAGGCATATTCAGATAAGGTATCGGGCACGGGCGTTACTGCACCGAGTATTGTTGCTGGATCAGCACCTAAAGCCACCGCAACCGGGAAAGGTTTACCTGGGTGTTTTTGCTGCCACTCTCTGAAGTCTAGTGCGCCACCACGGTGAGATAGCCAGCGCATGATCAGCTTATTCTTTGCAATCAACTGCTGGCGATAAATCCCCAGATTCTGGCGAGACTTTTCAGGCCCTTTTGTAATCACCAAAGACCAGGTCACCAAAGGTCCTGCATCGCCTGGCCAGCAAGTCTGGATAGGAAGCTTATACAGATCCACCTGATCTTTTTCGATAAGCACTTCCTGACAGGCAGCCGAGCGGACCTCTTTGGGCCCCATCGCCATCACCTTTTTAAATATCGGTAGCTTTTGCCAGGCATCCTTAAAACCTTTAGGTGGTTCAGGTTCTTTAAGAAATGCCAAAAGTTTGCCCACTTCACGTAGTGCACTGACGTCTTCTTGCCCCATTCCTAAGGCAACGCGCCGCGTTGTACCAAAAAGATTTGCCAACACTGGCATATTGTAACCCTTTGGGTTTTCAAACAGTAAAGCAGGCCCTCCTGCACGTAAAGTACGATCACATATCTCGGTCATTTCCAGATAAGGATCGACTTCCTGAGCAATACGCTTCAACTCACCTTGCGCTTCAAGTTGTTTGATAAAACTTCGGAGGTCATCATATTTCATAACTGACACAACAATCTCAATTCAATTCATAAAAAAACCGGTATAAATACCGGTTTATATTCTAGCCTGACGATGTTTAATTCAGCTCAAAAGTTTTATTTAACAAAGCTTTTGAGCCATCAACAACAGCCTATCGCTTCTTCATCGACAAGAAGAACTCATCATTTGTTTTAGAGTCTTTCAGCTTATCGAGAATAAATTCTAATGCTGCTAAGTCGTCATCCATACTATGCAATAGTTTACGCAGTATCCAAACACGCTGAAGCTCATCTTCACTCATCAACAAGTCTTCTCGACGCGTTCCTGAACGGCGAATATTAATCGCAGGATATACTCGCTTCTCGGCACAACGACGATCAAGGTGTACTTCCATATTACCGGTACCCTTGAACTCTTCGTAAATAACCTCGTCCATTTTAGAGCCGGTATCAACAAGAGCTGTTGCAATAATTGTCAGGCTTCCACCTTCTTCAACATTTCGAGCAGCACCAAAGAAGCGCTTCGGACGTTCAAGTGCGTGTGCATCAACACCACCCGTTAAGACCTTACCCGACGATGGAATAATCGTATTATAGGCACGAGCCAAACGCGTAATAGAGTCAAGGATAATGACGACATCTTTCTTATGCTCAACCAAACGTTTTGCTTTCTCGATAACCATCTCGGCTACCTGAACGTGACGAGCTGGTGGCTCATCGAAGGTACTGGCTACAACCTCACCACGAACCGAACGCTGCATTTCCGTTACTTCTTCTGGACGCTCGTCAATCAACAATACCATGAGGTGACACTCAGGGTTGTTGCGCGCGACAGACTGAGCAATATTCTGCATCATCAAGGTCTTACCCGCTTTCGGCGGAGAAACAACCAAGCCACGCTGTCCTTTACCAATTGGAGCAACCAAATCAAGAATACGCGCTGACAAATCTTCTGTACTACCGTTACCGGCTTCCAGAATAAGACGATCATTTGGAAACAAAGGGGTCAGGTTTTCAAATAAAATCTTATTTTTCGAGTTCTCAGGTTTATCAAAGTTGATCTGACTAACTTTCAAAAGCGCGAAATATCTCTCGCCGTCTTTCGGCGGACGGATTTTCCCGGAAATCGTATCCCCGGTACGCAAATTGAAACGTCTAATTTGGCTAGGTGAAACGTAGATATCATCTGGTCCAGCCAGATATGAGCCTTCTGCTGATCGCAAAAATCCAAAGCCATCCTGAAGAATCTCTAAAACACCATCTCCATATATGTCTTCGCCACTTTTTGCATGGCGCTTCAATATAGAAAAGATAACTGTTTGTTTTCGAGATCGAGCAAGATTATCCAAGCCCATTTCGGCAGCAATTTCGAGTAATTCTGGAACGCTTTTTTTCTTAAGTTCGGTAAGATTCATATTATGTAAAAGTTCAAATAGATACAGCGCGAGGCCGTTAAAGGAAAGTTGTGATGAATTTAATTTTTTTGGCGGAGTGCCACCCCAAATCGGGGATATTGTCAATAAAGATAGCGCAGATTA
>NZ_LWGE01001227.1:0-4802 GCF_001635315.1 Oleiphilus sp. HI0123 | reverse complement strand
TCTCTTCAGGCGCTACCAAGTCCTTCTCTGGCTCAAAACCATTGATATTAGACAACAGGAAGCGCGCAGTATTTCGAATACGACGATAAGATTCGGCAGCTCGCTTGAGGATCTCGTCAGAAACCGTCATTTCACCACTATAGTCTGTTGCCGCTACCCAGAAACGCAAGATATCAGCCCCTAGCTTGTTCATCACTTCTTGTGGCGAAACAACGTTACCCAAAGACTTGGACATCTTCTTGCCTTCACCATCAACGGTGAAGCCGTGTGTTAACACCTGCTTATAAGGTGCTGCATTATTAATCGCGATACCCGTCTTCAAAGAGGACTGGAACCAACCACGGTGTTGATCCGAGCCTTCCAAGTATAAATCGGCAGGGTACTGACCTAGCTCTTCGCGCTGCTTTAATACCGCGGCATGCGTCACGCCCGAGTCAAACCAAACATCTAAAGTGTCGGTTACTTTTGTGTAATTCTCAGCGTCATCACCTAATAATTCGCTCGCATCCAATTCGAACCAGGCATCAATACCCTTCTGTTCAATTTTCTCAGCTACTTTAGCGATCAAATTTTGTGTATCAGGATGAAGCTCTTGTGTCTCGTTATGAACAAACAAAGTAATCGGAACACCCCAAGTACGCTGGCGAGAGATACACCAATCAGGGCTTTGCTCCAACATTGCTTCGATACGATTCTGACCCCATTCAGGTACCCACTGAACACCTTTCACCGCTTCCAATGCAGCTTCTTTCAAACCGTTCTGGGTCATACTGACAAACCATTGCGGCGTCGCACGATAAATCAGCGGAGTCTTGGTTCTCCAACAATGCGGATAGCTATGTGTGAAGACCTTTTTCTTAAGCAGTGCGCCTTGGCTCTCTAGCTCTTCTAAAATCGCTGCATCAACCTTATAAACATGCTGGCCAGCAAACTTGTCGACATCAGAACGGAAAGTGCCACCGCCATCAACATAGTTGAGCGTGCCTAAACCGTACTTCTTACCTACATTGAAATCGTCTACACCATGATCGGGTGCTGTATGAACCGCACCGGTACCCGCGTCGGTAGTGACGTGGTCACCCAAAATAACGGGAACCTGACGATCTCGATAGAAAGGATGAATCAACGCTTGTTTCTCAAGCGCCTGGCCAATACAACGGCCTAAGACTTCAAAAGACTCCAAACCATAGCGCTCAGCATTATCATCAACTAAAGCATCAGCCATGATAAGTAGCTCAGTGCCATTACCCGCGTCAGCCTTAACCAAGGCATATTCTAATTCAGCGTTTAAAGATACCGCTTGGTTAGAAGGTAATGTCCATGGCGTGGTCGTCCAGATCACAACAGACATAGGCACATCTTGCGCATCAACAGAGAAAGCCTCGTAAACAGCAGTCTGGTCGGCGACATTAAAACGAACATCGATCGCTGTTGACTGCTTATCCTGATATTCAACTTCTGCTTCAGCTAATGCAGAACCACCGACAACACTCCAGTAAACCGGCTTAAAGCCTTTCTGCAAGTGGCCGTTTTCAATAATTTGTCCCAAGGCTCTGACAATATCGGCTTCAAACTTAAAGTCCATGGTTAGGTAAGGCTTATCCCAGTCACCCAGAACACCTAGACGAATAAAGTCTTCTTTCTGGCCTGCAACCTGCTTAGCCGCGTAGTCACGACAGGCCTGACGAAACTCAGGGTAGTCTATTTTTACGCCGGCCTTGCCTTTTTTCTTTTCGACATTGTGTTCAATCGGTAAGCCGTGGCAGTCCCAACCCGGAATGTAAGGTGCGTCATAACCACTGATTGTTTTCGCTTTGACAATAATATCTTTAAGAATCTTGTTAACCGCGTGACCAATATGAATACTACCGTTTGCATACGGAGGGCCATCATGAAGAATAAACTTCTCTGCTCCCGCCCGGGCGGTTCTGATTTGTTGATACAAATCCATATCCTGCCACTGCTTTAACATGCCAGGCTCTCGCTGAGCCAGATTGCCACGCATTGGAAACTTGGTTTCGGGAAGGTTTAAAGTATGCTTGTAATCACTCATATTATTGTCACATCAGGTTGTCAATATTGTCCTTAGATCACTAAGGCACTCAATAATTTTTTATCAAGATCGCGTTTATATCTTTCTAGCTGGCCAATTTTTTAAAATATTCCTTGGCCTGCTTAACATCTTTATCTATCTGTTCTTTCAGAGCGTCAATACCATTAAAACGCTGCTCATCACGTACTTTCTGATGAAAAACAACTCGAACATTTCGGCCATATATATCTCGATCAAAGCCGAACAGGTGTACTTCTAGAGAAGGCAAGTAATTCCCAACGGTTGGTTTAACCCCAACATTCGCTACACCTTGATAAGGGGTATTATCCTCACCGTTCAAATAAAGGCTTACGACATAGACACCTGAAAATGGTACTTTCGTTCTCTTTAAGGCTACATTCGCTGTCGGAAACCCTAATTGGCGTCCAAGTTTCTGGCCGTGGATAACCTTACCCATGAAACTATAAGGGCGCCCTAAAGCATTCTCAGCAGCACTAAAATTACTCTTGGCCAACAATTCTCTAATCAGCGTACTACTAACTCTAAGAGGTGATTCTTCACACTCAACTGTCTGAGTACTTTCAACGCTAAAACCAAAGCGCTTTCCCGCATCTTTCAAGAGCGCATAATCACCCGAGCGGTCGCCCCCAAACCTAAAGTCATCACCAATCACCAGGTGCTTAATACTCAGGTGATCCACCAAAACCTGCTGAATAAACTCTTCTGCACTAAGCTGACTCAAATGCGCATCAAATTTTAAGCAAAATACAAAGTCGATACCGTACTCGGATATCGCCTGATACTTCTCTCGAAAGCGCATTAAACGAACAGGCGCTTCATCGGCTTTAAAATACTCAAGAGGTTGAGGCTCGAAAATAATAACAACGGACCGTAAGTCTTGTGTTTTTGCCTCGGTAACTACTTGCTCTAGAATCGCTTGATGCCCAAGGTGCACACCATCAAAGTTGCCAATCGTTGCAACACATGCCGTATTAGGCGAACTTTTATTTGTGCTTAAGTGCTGACAAGCTGCTATCAGCCCGGGGTTATGCATCCCTCTTAATAATCGCATCGCCACAGCTTGTATAAGTTCCTAGTAAAAACATGCCACAAAATAGTCGCCGATTATACTTGCTCAGGAGGGGAAGATTCAATCAACTCAGACCACAGCTAGCTAATAGAAATGAAAAAAGCCACATTTCTTTGCAATCTAGGCAATTTACCGCCCGAATATTTAAGAAATGCAGCTTTCTATTTGCAGAATGAAAAGTAAGACTTATTCCCACCAACCTACTAGGTTCATATAAATTATTGTCGCTGGTGCAAGAATAAAGGTCAGAATACCAACGGTCTCATCGGTTGACTCTTCGTTATTCTCATTCACGCGAATACCGTTTTCCTTACCAGAAGTGTAATACTTACGCCCCTCACGGTAGGTAAAATATTTATCAGGATCTTCCATCTGATAGTTCCCTTCATTTTGGTAAGCAGGAACAAACTCGTCATCTTCTGCATAAGCCGACGCACTGGCAAATATCACCGAAAACAAAAAAGCTGACATCAACTTTACGACAACTGACTGTTTTAAACTTTTCATAAGACTCTCCTTCACTTTCACTCCCTACACCTAAACAAATTCAACGCAGATATCCTTCATTTACGTTTGTCCATTTATTGAGCAAATTTCAGTCAGACTATTAAATGATATCGAACACAAAAAATAAAGTGATTTAACAATCGATAACAATCTCAGTGTCTAAGTTGCGACACAGCTATCAATCAAATACGAAAAATTCTTAAGAAAATAACACTCAGCACACCAGCAAACACACCATAAACATGAACATCTGTCGCAACTGAACCACCAATTAGCTCTGCTACCTGCTCGCTAGCATCAGCAAAGTATTCGTAGACAACCTTAACCAATAAACCCAAAAACACTAGCACACGCAACCACAGTGGGTACAAGTGATCTTGATACAAAGCATAAACCAATAGACCGTATAAGCCTCCCGACAAGCCCACATAGACACTTAGACCCGGACTACAGAACCATATCATGACGCTAATAATAAGAAAGAAAGCGCAGAGCAAAGAAACAATACGCACCGCTCGCCCCAAGCCTGAAAAGGTAAACAACAAAACCCCAAGGAATAGAGCATTCAAACCGAGATGAAACCAACTCAGGTGATCAAAATGCCCCACCAGCAAGCGCCACCATTGCCCTTCAGCAATACGCTGCCGATCAAAGCTAAAATCAAACTGGCTATTTTCAAATAAAAAGGTGTCACTAAGCTCTATAGCAAACGAAGGAATAACAAATATGAGAAAAGTAATAGAAAGCTGCAATAAGTGCTTTCTAGAATCAGTATTTTCCATACCTAGAAGCAGACCTAAAGAGGTCTAAGGACAAGAGGGTTTAATAAATAAACCTGAACTTCTCTGGAATCCAGAGAAATGGGAAGTGAAAATGTTTTCCAAAAAGGCATTCGTCGACAAGAGTCTTTCTTCACCCTAAGCACAGACACGTCGCGCCCTTGCACTCTCATCCGAAAGTCTTCAGGCTTGGTGCAGCCATTGCTTTTTGCCTGGAAGGTGATCGCCTCGTTATCAAGAGACTGCAGCACTATCGGCTCCGGAACTTGATTTTCAGGGCCACCCGCTAACACACCCCCTGAAAGCATGAGCACACCAACAAACCGAACTAAAACCATACGTAACATCAATCTAACACTCAAATAAAGACTAA
>NZ_LWGE01001226.1:0-5686 GCF_001635315.1 Oleiphilus sp. HI0123 | reverse complement strand
CTCAAGTATCAACTTCGAGAAAGAAAATTGAATGAGCAGCTTGTATTGGCCAAGCTGCCTGCAGACGAATATAAACTTCATTGCGCCTATTCAAAACAAATTAAAAATAAGATTGCGCCAAAAACACTCGATATGCTTATTGAAAACCTCGTCAGAACCGGTGAGCTTGATCGAATTCTAAAACGTTATCAGTGATCCACTTCATTAGATAAATTGCTGCTTTATTGGCTTGCGGCATACTGTGTTGATCGAAACTGGCTCAAACTATAATCTCTTGTATAGAATTCAGGGTGAGCTAAGGGCGCTAGTTGGATAGGTAAGGCTACTTTTGCGAGTGACAGGTTTTTCAGCAAGAAAGGGCCTTCTTCCTGAGCGTCATGAATCATTAAGCCATCGAACTCCAAAGGTATCCAATGCTTGCCAGGTGCAAGCTCACCTGAATGTTGGGTTGTGCCAATAGGTGTATTACTGGCGCTATAGAGCGAGGCTTGAAAGTAAAAACGGTTTTTGCTGCTGACGCTAATTTCGGTCTCTATTAATAAATTCCCTTGCGCATTGAGCTTATCTCGAAAGTTTCCGGTCAGCTCTAGAGCCGGTTCTGAAAGAGTGAAAGTAATAGCGTCTGCAAGTTTGTTGGTTTTGTTAACGATTAGTACTTTATATAAACCAGCAATTTTTTCTGCATCAATATCAATTCGATATTCGTAAATGCCGTCCTGATTTTCGTCAGTGAACTCAAACTGTTGCAGGTTCGAGCTTTCATTGTAGATTAGTTGGCCCAGAAACTGGCTTGGAATTGGTGCTTGGTTCGCGTCCTGAAGGCTTGCATAGATGGTTGCTATGTCTCCATGAAGATAGTATTTCTTATCGCTCCAGATTGTTAGTGCAGTATGAGTCTCTTCATCAAGGCTGGTCCGTTCATCAATTGCGTAGCGCTTCTCGGTGGGGTCTTGCTCAGCTGAGCTGATTTTTTGGTTATAGTCTGGGTAGCGGGTAAAGCGATTGTGATCATCAATGATTGCTTCATGTAGTGCAGTTTTTTGCTGGATAGCTTTAATTCTGTCGATGGGGCTCAAGGGCGCTTGCTGCTCGAGAACTTCTTCCTGATCTTCGGTTTCATTGATGTCGGTGCTTGGTAGTTTGGATGGTATTTTTGCTATGACATTATTATTTTCAGTTTTTTGCTGAGCCTGATCAGCAGAGGTCTTACTAACGACAGCAAGCTCGGGCGTGTCTGTGTTTGAGCTGTTGAGCCATAGAAGCCCGCCAATTGAAAGAATTGAAACAAGTGAGATTGTTATTGTTTTGTGTTTCTGCATTTTGGTTAACTCTTAGTTTAGGCGCTTGGTGACTTGGAGGGTAACCCTGGAACTAGCCGTGTAGTTCCAGGGTTCAGTCTATCTCTTGATTTTGCTTATCTTAGTTTGCAGTACAAGAGTCTATGCGGCCGGCCATGTTGCGTCCATTGCCGCAAGATAGGCCGTTTTCGATGGAGGTGTAGCTTGGAGAGTTTATGCCTCCGTTTCGTTCTGCATCGTGGTCGGTATAAACACTCGCCATATTATAGGTGCGCGGTGTGCCTTTATTGCTGTTATTACACTTGAAGGTCGGGCTGCCGTAGGCAATACCAAAGAATGTTTTGTAGGTATTCAGGTCGTCCCAAATATTGCGCTTACCGGAACCTTCACAGCTCATTTGCGATGCCAGGTTGATATAACCATCATCTTCGCCATTAAGCATAGCCGCAGATGCGCCTTCAATACCAGGGAAGCTCTTGTAACCGCCCATAACATAAACCGGAGCAGCTAGGTTGGAACCAATATAATTCTTAACAGTGTAAGAATCGTTTGTTTGAAGCCATTGTACACTTGGGTTGCAGTCTTTACCTAAGAATGCCGCGTTTATAAGTGCATCTAACCAGTTGCCGTTACAAACTCGGTCAGCACCTTCGGTTCCGGTTATTGCGCCGCCAAGCGTGAAAATCCCGAGAATGTCGTTCATGGCGGATGCATAATCAACACTAACGGAACCAGAGCTTGTGTAAGCCGTATTGTAGTTGGGTGCGCCTGAGACCGCATTACCGGCGATAAACATCATCTGCTGAGCGCCCTGACTATGCGATACAACCCAAAAGTCGTCATTGGCCGAGCATTGAGTGCCAGCTTGAGGGTGATTGAGGCCGTCTCCGTTACCTTGCTTGATAGAAATGATCTGTCGAGCAATTTCGCCAGAGGTTTCGTTTCTCCAGTAAGGGTAGCCGCTTTCGTCGGTTGAGTCGTAACCAACAATGGCATAATTGTCGCCAGAGCTCAGCAAGTCATCCATAAAGTCAGCACCGTTATAGTTGCTGAAGTGGGATGTTCGCCAAGAGNCGAGGGCATTGATTTTGATGTCGCCTTGGGTTCCGTGCCCGTGAACCATTATATAGCAGTTGTCGGCAGCCATCGCTTGCCCTGATCCCCATAATAGAGATAAAGAAAGCGCGCAGGTGGAAAGTATAGATTTCTTAGTTTTAAACATAGTTAGGACCTTTCGATATGTATATTATTTTTATTTTGCGTCCTGCGGACAAAGTACAACAGACACTTTATCTGACCATTATCTGAGAAGAGAGGGCCGTCCTGTTTTTACTTGATCATTATTTATCGGGAATGGTAAGAAGACCATGACAGTAGAGGACAGAGTATTGGCATTTTTGGCAATAAATATAGGGCAAGCACTTAGGCTTACCCTATAGACTTTTATGCCTGTTTAGTCAGAAAAATTGGCAGCAACGTAGTCTGCAAGACGGGAGCGTTCAACGCTTTGTAGTGTGATGTGAGCATAGTGTTCCCAGTTTCGCATGCGGTCCATTGCAAAGCTGAAGCCACTCGTTGAGGCCGATAGATAGGGTGTATCAATTTGCTTTAGGTTGCCAATCGCAATGACCTTAGTGCCTGGACCAGCTCGTGATATGAGACCGTGCATTTGTGCAGAGGTCAGGTTCTGGGCTTCATCAATAATGAAGATCTTGTCGGAGAAACTTCGGCCTCTCATAAAACCGGAGCTTTTTATTTTTACGCGGCTTTTTAAGAATTCAACACTCGACTTCCTTTCGAAATCGGTGCCGTTGGGGTTGGCGCTCAATGTTTCCAAAGCATCGGTGATCGCGCCCATCCAAGGGCCGATTTTATCTTCTTCTTCGCCGGGTAAGAAGCCGATATCTTCACCCATTGGAACCGTGGCCCGAGTGACAATGATTTCATCATAAAACTTATCTTCGTACACCTGGTGTAGTGCCGCAGCTAGGGTTAACAGAGTTTTACCTGTCCCGGCTTCTCCGGCGATGGTGACGAAATCAATTTCAGGATCAGTGAGTGCTGCCAAAGCAAAATTCTGTTCTTTGTTTTTAGCTTGAATTCCCCAGCAATGATATTGAGATTCAAAATCGGGTAATAACTCAATCGTAGCCGTCTGATCGACAACTTGTCTCAATTGGCCGCGGAAAGTTTGATTACTGCTGGAGTCTGAATATATGTGAGTATTGATGCTCCAGTTGCGAACCCAGGGAGCAGTAATGTGATAGGTGATAAGCGTGCCAAATTCCTGAGAATCCTCTCGGTCAATTTTGATATCTATACCAGGCGCTTCCCACATTTCATCGGTAATTTCGACTTGGCCACTAAAGAGTAATTCGTCACCGACATTGGCTACTTGGTCATTTCGGTAGTCTTCTGAAATCAGGCCATGAACGCTGGCCTTAATGCGCATATTAATATCTTTAGTAACTAGAACTACTGCTACGTCACTATTAGCGTAGTTTTCGCTCAGTTGTCGGGTGACAGCAATGATTTCGTTGTCTGCAACCGGCGCACGTTCCTTTTCGAAGGTTTGGAAGAATAGCTTGCCCTCGTGATTAGTAGCCGGATATAAGGTGCAGGAGTCAAGGCTGATGCCTTTATCGAGCTGGTCTATTTCTATGTTGGATAATAGCTCGTCAAGATAACGGTGAGCCTGCCGAGCGTTGCGGGCAATTTCATTTTTGCCTCGTTTGTGACCATCGAGTTCTTCTAATACTCGAAGAGGAATAAACACTGCGTGTTCATCAAACTTGTAAATAGACTCTGGTTCGTGGATTAGTACATTGGTATCGAGTACATAAAGCTTCTTGTTGTGTTTTAACTTACTTTTTACCATACAAAAACCTCTGACTTATGCAACTTAGGGTTGATAGTTAACTGACCAGATTGTGCCATCAAGTGTGATGCCATCAATTAGAGCTAAGCGTATTTAGCTAGCAGCTTCATCGACGATGACTTTGAGTAGATCATAAGTAGTAATGATACCGCTCAGGTCTTCACCTTTTTTGACAAAAACGCGGTGTAAATGCTCCTCCATCATTAGTTTAGCGACGTCGACAATGGCTGTTTCCTCGTCGACGGAGAAAATTATTGGGGTCATAATATCGCCTACTTCTACTGGAAGTTTGGCCATGCCTTCAAAAATCATCATACGTAAGCGTCTTGCTTCGAGCTTCTCTTCTTCGCTGAGCTGTTCCTCATAAGAGCTATCAACAGAATTTAAGTGGAAGTCGGCAATATCTTTAAGTGTAGCAATGCCAATAAGCTGCCCTTCTTGATTAGCAACGGGGCTGCCAGAGATATTGTTATCAGATAAGAAGGCAGAAAATTGCTGCATGGTCCAGGATTGTGGGACAGATTTGACGTGTGGAGTCATAATGTCGCGAGCGTAGAGTTTATTTAGCTTTCCTGAAGTGGTGTTGCCAGTGTTCATGCTATGGGGTCATTCCTTTACTTAAATTCTACAGTAGTAACTTAAAAAAAAGACCTCCGAAGAGGTCTTGGTCTTAATCTTCTGGAAGTGTAACGTTTAGTTCCAGAATTGAGCAATCATCGTTTTTATCTAGCTGTACCTGAACTTGTTCTTGATCGACAGGTACATATTTTCTTATCACCTCGAGAATCTCTTGTTGGAGCTGAGGTAAATAATCAGGTTGTTCACGTTTACCTCGTTCATGTGCGACGATGATTTGTAAACGTTCTTTAGCGATTGATGCAGTGTTCTTTTTGCTGCTTTTAAAGTAATCGAAAAAACTCATGCTGTTGTAGACCCCTTAAACATACGTTTAAAGAAGCCCTTTTTCTCTGTTTGCAAGAAGCGATGAGGCAGCTCGTTACCTAGCAGTCTCTCTACAGCATCCGAGTAGGCTTGTCCGGCATTGCTTTCTTGGTCGTGAATAACAGGAACCCCTTGGTTTGAAGAGGATAGTACTGCCTGAGACTCAGGTATAACGCCTAGTAGTTTCACGGCCAGAATATCTTTTACATCTTCTACATTAAGCATTTCGCCTCTATCGACTCGCTCTGGGTTATAGCGAGTTAGTAGCAGGTGCTCTTTGACGGGTTCTAGTCCTTGCTCGGCACGTCGAGATTTACTGTTCAGGATACCAAGGATTCGGTCAGAATCCCTGACTGAAGATACTTCAGGGTTTGTGACGATAATCGCTTCATCGGCAAAATACAGAGCCATCTGTGCGCCGTGTTCAATACCGGCAGGTGAGTCACAGATAATGAAGTCGAAAGTCTTGGCAAGTTCAGATAGAACTTTTTCAACACCATCTTCGGATAGGGCATCTTTATCACGAGTCTGAGACGCTGGCAGGATGTACAGATTTTCAACCTGCTTA
>NZ_LWGE01001225.1:0-3097 GCF_001635315.1 Oleiphilus sp. HI0123 | reverse complement strand
GCTACAGGTGAAGCTAGTGCCAGCGGGAGGTGTTCTTACTGAAGCCTCATGGAGTAAGGCTGCATCTTTACCTAAGGTTGAAACAAAGATACTAAATGCGGTTGGCGAGTTTGTTAGTTCAGATGTCCAGCGAAATAGACACTCCCTACTTGCAAATGACATTAGTGGTGAACCACGTGTTTTTTTGCTAGAAGATGATCAAGGCGGAAAGTACCTAAAGCTAAACCTTAGTTACCTTCGGTCATGGAGAGAAGTAGGTAAAGCGCTTAAAGCTTCAGAGGTGCTGGTTTCTGATATAGATCAGTCGCAAGGAAAGTACTTTGTCAGTTATTTAAGTCGAGATGAGCTGGATTCATGGTTTTCGACGGAAGAGCATCGTCAAGAAAAAGCTAAAGAGCATAACTTCTCTATCGAGATATCCGGCAGCGCACTCGAACAGGCTGATGCCTATGAGGTTCGAGTCAAGGCCTTGAATGATAGCTTTGACTCCAATACAGCTACCGAACTATTAACGATTATTTTTGAACACATATCATGATTTGATATGTGTTTATTGCCTAAATAGCTGCGATATCATTGCTCATTAAAACACTATAGAAATTTTTCAATACTATTGCTCTTAATCTTAGAGCCACTCTCGGGAGTTTCCTTTTTATGCAAAAGCAGAAAGAACTTTACGCTGGTAAAGCAAAATCAGTTTATACCACAGAAGATCCAAACAAATTTGTTCTTTTGTTTAGAGACGATACCTCTGCTTTTGATGGCGAGAAAATGGAGCAGCTGAATCGAAAGGGCATGGTAAATAATAAGTTTAACGCTTTTATCATGCAGGCCTTAGAAGAGGCTGGTATCGAAACTCATTTTGAAGCCTTGCTATCAGATAACGAGTGCCTGGTAAAAAATCTTGAAATGTTGCCTGTGGAGTGTGTTGTTCGTAACTATGCAGCGGGTAGCATCGTACGCCGCCTAGGTGTTGAAGAAGGAAAAGAATTGACTCCACCTACGTTCGAACTATTCCTAAAAGACGACGCCCTGCATGACCCAATGATTAACGTTTCTCACTGTGTATCCTTTGGTTGGGCCACGAAAGAACAGCTTGTCGAAATGGAAAAGCTTACCTATCGAGTAAACGATGTGCTGTCAGCAATGTTTGACAAGGCGGGTATGCTATTGGTTGATTACAAGCTAGAGTTTGGTTTGTCTGAAGGTAGAATTGTTCTTGGTGATGAATTTAGCCCGGACGGCTGTCGTATTTGGGATAAAGAAACTCGTAAGAAGATGGATAAAGACAGGTTTAGGCAAGGTCTTGGTAGCGTGATCGAAACTTACGAAGAGGTAGGTCAGCGTTTAGGTATTTCATTTGACTAAATTTTGTGACTTCGTTGCAGCTTTTTAATCTAAGCTGCAACGAATCAAGCAAGCAAAATCAAAAACTCCCTCTATACTTACGCTAATAGTTTTATTCTTAAGAGAATTCAATAAGGTAAGTATCTATGAAAAAAGTTACAAAACTCCTCGCTCCTTTCGTTTTGGCTGCAAGCGCCACGGCTCAAGCCGATTTTATAGGCGGTACTGTTGAAGCAAGTTATTGGTATGCCGGTGTTGGGGGTGATGCCTCTGCCGGTGGCGCAACAGTTGATTTTGAAAAAGATCTAGGTTTCGAAGATGATAGTTTCTTCGAACTCGCGGCTTCATTTGAGCATCCGGTGCCACTGATTCCCAATTTAAAGGTTCGACTGACTTCCCTTGATCAAACTGAATCAGGCAATATAGATGATACCTTTGATGATGTGGACGGACCAGTAACAACAAATCTTGACCTGACTCACTATGATGTAATTGCTTACTATGAAATTCTCGATAACTGGGTTTCGGTTGATGTTGGTTTAGATATTAAGGTTTTTGACGGTCAGCTTAATGTTGAGGGTGATACAGAAAGCTCGACCTCTACTATTGATAACTTTCTACCGCTGCCCTATGCAAAAGCTGAAGTAGAGCTTCCTTTTACTGGTATGGCATTTGGCGCCGAGTTATCGGGTATTTCGTATTCTGGTAATGGTATTTATGATGCCCGTGCCCGTATTCGTCAAAATATTAGCTTAGCATTTGTTGAGCTAGGCTATCGCACTATGGCAATCAAGATTGATGATATAGGCAGTGCTGATATCGAAGTTGATGTTGATTTTAGCGGTGTTTACTTAAGTACAGGCTTAGATTTCTAGATATAAAGTGCAATCTAGATTCGTAAGAATATTTTTCTAATATTCTCATTGCAAGGCGCTGAATTGTTTGATAAATTACGCGCCTTATTCAAGTCGCTCTCCTTGCGATGCTTGAAATAGGACTATAGCTCAGTTGGTTAGAGCGCTACCTTGACATGGTAGAGGTCGGCAGTTCGAATCTGCCTAGTCCTACCAATTAACTTGTTGATCTATAAGTTAATTTGCATCTTTTCTGTTTATTCAAAATACTTCATTATCCCGCGTAGACCAAATATAGCCCAAGTATGGCCCAAGCCTGTTTAGGTACTGATTAGAGCGACCTAAAAATGACCTCTATTACAAATAGCTCAAGTACTGTTGTTCGGACAAGTAGTGTCTAATATGAAGGGGCAACTGCTATGGCTGCTTTGTAAGTTCAAACTAAGTAGGGCAATTGACCGCGGCTCATATTTCTAGCGCTCTCACACAGAAAGTTAGCTTTGAACACTCTCACTCACTTCTATGTATTCACTCGTGTATTTGATAGCCGGTAAATTCTGGCTGTTATAATCAGGTGAATACGTTTTTGTTTGTAACCCTAGTAATAATTAGTTTGATTCATTAGGTATGTGTTCCAAAAGATCCTCAATCTTGCACTTGAAATACTCACACAACAAATCCAAGTTTGCTGTCGTCATATTGTGACCGGACGGGTTCTGCATGCGAGAAATAGTCGATCTATTTATCCCAGTCGAATCTGCTATCTCTTGTAAGCTAATTCTTCTTCCATCTTCATACTCTTTTTTAGCGATCATCTCTGCAAGTTTGTAGCGAATCATAGTGTCTCCTCAATACGCCTAATTATGGCATAAAAGATAGAAATAACCCATAAAAGC
>NZ_LWGE01001224.1:0-2958 GCF_001635315.1 Oleiphilus sp. HI0123 | reverse complement strand
ATGTTATAGATAAGACCCAGTTTTAGATCCAATAAACCGCCTGCAGTGAGCTCTTCAGAGTCACCATTGGTGTATTCTACCTTGAGTAAGTCATCTCCCCCAAAAGTAAAGCCTCCAGCAGTAAAGCCTTGGAAGGTTTTCGTAGAAGTTGGTGAGTAATTTTCGGCTAAGGCGATATTGCTGCTAATAGAACATAGCAAAATAACCCACATCCCTAATATCTTTCTTAAACGATTCATTATTAATCCCTTTTTATGCATTAAATTTTAAAGGCGGCAGTATAGTGGACGGATTATCTTAGGTCTATTGATCGTTGAGAGTAGCCACTAAAATTGAATTGTCATTATTTGTTGTTAAGCTTTTCTCTAAATGTTTGTGTTTCAGGTTATACTTCACTCATGATCAATTTTGGCCAACTAAAAGCGCTTTTAAGTAAGCATCGAACTCGATCTGAAGCAGCTTCAGAGGCCAGGCGGAACGCGGAACAAAGTCAGCAAATCTATCAAGCGCTGGTCGATGAACGCAAGTTACGGCAAGCGTTAGAAGCTCAGCTAGTGCAAAAGAGTACCGACCTCGAACTTGCGATTCGAGATCGAACCAAAGAGCTTGAAGACAGTAACAAGCAACTCAGTGAACAAATTGCCCTGCGACAAAAGATCAGTGACGCCTTGGTAAAAAGCCAGACGCGCTTAACGCAGGCTATGGACGCAGCGCGTTTGGGCTTGATCGACTGGGATCTTGATCAAGCCCAGTTTTACCAGTCAGACTTCCATGAACTCTTCGGCGATAAAGAACTGACTACTGAAGAGCATATACATAACCTGAAAACGATTATTCACCCGGCAGACTATGTTGATGTTCGGGCGGCCGTTAACGCTTGTTTGGAAGGCGGTAAGGGAGAGTACCAACTTCAATATCGAGCCCAGAGTGGTGACGATTGGCTATGGATAGAAGAGAGCGGCAAGGTTGTTGATCGGGATGCAAAAGGGCGGGCTCTGCGAATTTTGGGGACCCGGCGTAATATTCAGTCCGAGCGCGCTCGTGATGAACAAGTTCGCTTGGCTAAGTCGGTCGTTGATCATACTTCAGAAGGTGTTTTTGTTCTGGATGCTAACTATCGCTTCCTGTCGGTTAATCCTGCTTATGAGAAAATAATCGGGCAGAGTGCGGAACAGCTTGTTGGGCAGAAGATTGATTGTTTGAGTGATACGCCTAAGCGTCAGGAAGCCTATGCCCAGATATTTGAAGAGGTACAAGCCAAAGACCTATGGCAGGGTGAATTATTAGAGAAGCGATACCATGGTGATTACTTTCCCCAGTGGACTCAGATCAATGCCATCAGGGATCGCAACGGACATATACAATACTATGCCGCAATGCTCTCTGACCTGTCTGTTCGACAAGCTGCTGATAAGAAACTCAATTACTTACTTAATTATGATGACCTCACTAAGTTAGCGAATCGCAACCAGTTCAAAGATCAGTTACACCGCGCTGTGGTTCGCTACAAAGATGAAGGCTTACCTTTCGCCTTAGTGACCTTGGATATTGACCGATTCAAGCAGTTTAATGATAGCTTTGGTCATGATGCGGCTGATGAGTTGCTCAGGGAAATTGCTCGACGCTTGTCTGCGAATGTACAGAAGGTTGATATTCTAGCCCGTGTTGGAGGCAACGAGTTTGCTTGCGTCGTGTCCTGTAGTCCGACCTTTGACGTAATGAAGTTTGCAGAGCGACTTTTTAAAACTGTGACCCATCATAATTATGATATATCGAGTGAGGAAATCGCTTTATCTTGCAGTATGGGTGTCGCACATGTTCCTGAACATACTCAGGATATCGAAACATTGATGCAATATGCGGCCTTGGCGGTGCAGAAAGCTAAATTCCAGGGAGGCGATCAGATCCAATTGTTTGATGATAGTCTTAAGCAGTTCTCTAGAGAACGTCTGGAAATGGAAAATGCATTGCGTAAAGCGTTGCAAAGAAGTGAGTTGGAAGTCTATTACCAACCGAAGCTGGATGTCAGGTCGAGAAGGATTAATTCTTGTGAGGCTTTGGTGCGTTGGAATCACCCCCAAAAAGGGCTCATTTCGCCTGCTGAATTTGTCAATATTGCTGAAGAAAGTGGTTTGATTTCTGAGCTAGGAGCCTATGTGCTTGAAACTGCTTGTCGCCAGGTTAAAACATGGCAGGAACAGGGCTTAGGTACTATTTGTGTTGCCGTAAATTTGTCACCTAGGCAGATTCGTGATCAAAACTTGAAAGGTATGATTAAGAGTGTGTTGGAGTCGAGCGGTATCTCGCCAGCATGTTTGGAATTAGAGCTAACAGAAAGCGTCATAATTGAAGACTTTCGCGCCGGTTTGAGTTGCTTGCATGAATTAAAAGAACTAGGGCTTAAAATTTCTATAGATGACTTTGGTACCGGGTATTCATCATTAAGTTACCTAAAAGAATTGCCGGCTGATACGCTAAAAATTGACCGTTCATTTGTTGAGGGGCTTGAAAACTCCAAAGCACAACTCGCGATAGTCAAGGCTATTATCGTGTTGGGTCAGAGCTTGAACCTTCGTGTGGTTGCAGAAGGTGTCGAGAATCAGGCCCAGTTGTCACTATTATCGCAGCATGGGTGTGATTATATTCAGGGCTACCTTGTCTCAAGGCCATTGAATGTTAGTGACATGGAGGCGTTGTTGAGAAAGCAATGAATAACATTGCTTCTCTTAAAGGTAAGTCAATCTATAATCTTGGGGCTTAGAAACCACCAATGTCTCCATCATCCTGAATACTAAGACGATCAGTTGTTGCTGATAGTTGGTTAGGCGATGAGGCGTCTGCTCCCAGTTTTATCATCAAACGTAAATCGTTCGCTGAATCTGCATAGGCGAGCGCATCTTCATAAGTAACATCTCCAGCTGAATACAGGTCGTACAGGGCCTGATCAAAGGTCTGCAT
>NZ_LWGE01001223.1:0-2898 GCF_001635315.1 Oleiphilus sp. HI0123 | reverse complement strand
TACATAGCCTTAGACTGGGTTAAAGGCGAAATTAAACAAACATTGTCCCAAGCTCAAATAGCGTTGGAGGCTTATGTCGAGAACAAAGAAGACACGCCTCAAATTACCTTCTGCTTGAATTATATTCATCAAGTTCACGGTACGCTTCAAATGGTAGAGTTCTACGGCGCTGCTTTACTCGCCGAAGAAATGGAGAAACTATGCCAGGCATTGATTGAAGACAAGGTCGCCAGTCTACAGGAAGCTCTAGAAGTCTTAATGGACTCTTTGCTGCAACTTGAGAACTATCTGGAGCATATACAAAAAGGGCAGCGTGACTTGCCTGTGGTACTGCTTCCAATATTAAATGATCTTCGTGCTCTGCAGGGCCAGCCTTTATTATCTGACACCTCCTTATTTACGCCTGACTTATCTGCGGCGGCGATAACACCCGACATTGCGCACAATCAGCGTATGCAGGACGAACAAGTTATTGCCAACTTGCGTAAACTTCGACAGATGTTTCAGTTCTCTCTTGCTGGCGTCATTAGAAATCAGGATCTTGCTGAAAACTTTTCCTACCTTTATAAAGTCGTATCTCGTCTCGAGAAATTTTGCCAGGGAACACCCATTGGAAAAATCTGGTGGGTAGCCGTTGGTTTCCTCGATGCTATTCGAGGCGATGAAGAAGGTATCAGCTCTGCAACAAAGCAACTCTTGCGTGAGCTCGATCACCAAATAAAACTGATGATCGATGAACCGCAGACCATTCTAGCGAAGCCTTTACCGACGGACTTACTAAAGAATTTACTGTATTACGTTGCAAAAAGTGCAATTGACAGTCAGCGCATCCAAGAGCTAAAAGCGTCCTTTAGCTTGGCTCAAGCCTTACCAAGCGAACAAGAAGTTGATGCCGAGCGTGAGAAACTGCATCGTCCAGGCGCTGAAACAATGAGCTCAGTTGTTGAGGTCTTAAGTGAAGAACTCAGCCACGTCAAAGAACAGCTAGATCTATACGTTCGCGATGACGATAAAGACAATACTCAGCTGCTTGAGCTAGTACCTCAATTAACTCAAATTGCTAATACCATGGCTGTTCTGGGCTTAGGTGTAGCCCGCAAGCTGGTGCTAGAGCAAATTAGCCGCATAGAAGAAATCGCTGAAAGCAGTGAACCAGCTAGCGACCAAGTATTAATGGATATGGCAGGTGCCCTGCTATATGTCGAAGCTAATCTGAGCTCACTCAGCGATGCGAGAGAACAGAGTGAAGAAGAGCAAAACGAATTTGTTGTACCCGCTGAACACTTCGAAAGTGCGCATAATGCCGTTATCTATGAATCACGAAATGGCTTGGAACAAGCAAAAAACAGCATCGTCAACTTTATAGCATCTCAGTGGGATCACGCCGAGATAGAGGATGTCCCAGACCTCTTAGACAGTATTCGCGGTGGCTTACAAATCATCCCGCTTACACAGGCGGCAAAGCTTCTTGAGTCTTGCAGCACCTATATTCGTGACTCCTTATTAAGCGATAAGCATATTCCTGACTGGCAACAACTGGATCGTCTCGCCGATGCGATTACCAGTATTGAGTATTATATGGAGCGCCTCTCAGAAGGGGCTCAAGACAATGACGGTATACTTAAGGTTGCCGAAGAGAGCGTCTCTAAACTTGGCTTTCCGACTCACGAAACCACAGAAGAGTCTAGCCCTGTCCTATCTCAACACCATATCTCTGATGTGGCTTCGGAATCACCCGATTCGATTGAGAAAGAAAGTGATGAAGGACTCATTGACGAAGATATTCTAGAAATATTTATGGAAGAAGTTGCCGAAGTCATGGACGAGATCCAGGTGGCTATGGCACAGCTTCGAGCAACACCTGAAGATCAAGCCGCTCTGCAAAACCTCCGCAGAGCCTTCCATACGCTCAAAGGCAGTGGCCGCCTGGTTGGCGCAAAAGTCATTGCTGAAATTGCATGGCCGATAGAGAACTTACTAAATAAACATCTCGATGCTGCAATGAGCCTAGAAATGGAAGTCTTCGACCTCCTCGATTCAGTTATTGAAAAGCTTCCTGAACTAACCGAAGATTTTTCCCAGCAGCGTGAATCAACACAGTACGAGCATCTAATAAGCCGCGCTGATATGTTGTCGGGCAACGAAACTCGTGTTGTCCATAAAACAATGTCCCCTGCAACATCGAAGTCTTCAGCAGAAGAGCAAACTGGGTCCGAAGCTACAGAGACTCAGTCAGCGTCAGAACCAGCACTACCTTCTGACAGCCTTGAACCAGAAACTGAGTCAAGCCCGGAAACAAACAATGAAGCTGCTGCTGAAGCAGAGCAAGAAGAGGACATCCAGGATTCCTGGGACGATGATGAAGACGATCTAATCGATGATGAAATCCTCGAGATTTTTATCGAAGAGGCCGGCGAAGTACTAGAAGCAATCGATACTCACTTGCCAACCTATCTGGCTGCTCATGACGACCAGGATTCACTAACCGAGCTTCGTCGAGCCTTCCATACCCTGAAAGGCAGCGGACGAATGGTTAACGCCAACATCATTGGCGAAGCCGCTTGGGCAATCGAAAATCTTCTGAACCGCATTATTGATGGTTCGGTAATGATGAATGAAAGCATTGCCGAGCTTATCCAATTAGTCGTCGATAATATTCCCAAACTAATTGAGTGCTTTGAAAAAAGACAACGCCCAGACTTTGATCTAAAGCGCGTTGAGAATCACGCTGCAGCCTTGGTTGCCGGTGATTTTGTTAAGCCTCTAGGTAGCTTACAACGATCCTCGCAAGAAACATCCGCAGCAAGTGGTGCGACAGAGGCTCCGAGCGCAGAACAAGGTACAGTTGGAATCGACGATACGCTACTCGATATATTCAGAAACGAGGCCACTTCTCAT
>NZ_LWGE01001222.1:0-11430 GCF_001635315.1 Oleiphilus sp. HI0123 | reverse complement strand
CAATGAGTAACAAGAACCTTCTTCTTTCATCGTCTGCTGAAATCGATTCCAAGCCCGAGCTGGAAATTTATGCCGATGACGTGAAATGTGCTCACGGTACAACCATTGGTCAGTTAGACGAAACTGAACTGTACTACCTTAAAACGCGTGGCGTAACGCATGAACAGGCTCGCCTGATGCTAACCCTCGGTTTTGTATTGGAAGTGGTTCGGGCAGCCCCAATTGAAGCTATTGCAGACTTCTGGGAGCAGCAACTGGCAGAGCTGTTAAGTTACCCTTTAGATTAAATGATCGCGTCGTTAGTGCACCTGCGTCATAAAGAGCTATCAAGGTATTGAGTGATAAATGAATATTGAAAGTATTAGAGAACAATTCCCTATTCTAAACCAAGAGGTCAATGGCAAGCCTTTGATCTACCTTGATAGTGCCGCCAGTGCACAAAAGCCCGAAGCGGTGCTCGAAAGCATGGCGAACTACTATCATCATGATAATGCCAACGTACACCGAGGCGCGCACACCTTGGGTGACCGTGCAACGGCTGGTTTCGAAGGTGCACGCGAAACAGTTCGTCAATTTCTCAATGCAAACTCAACCAAAGAAATCATTTGGACCAAAGGAACAACTGAAGCCATTAACCTGATTGCTAACGGTTTGGCAAGTCAGCTAGAGCCTGGTGACGAGATCATCGTTAGCCGCATGGAGCATCACGCCAATATCGTTCCCTGGCAATTAGCGGCGGAGAAATGCGGTGCGCAAATTAAAGTACTCGATTTTGACGAGAACGGTGAGCTATCACTTTCCCAAGTTGATGAGTTGATTAACGAGAAAACCAAAGTCATCGCTGTCACCCACGTATCCAATGTCCTGGGCACGATTAACCCTGTTAAAGAAATCATTGAAAAAGCAAAGGCTGCCAATATCATCACCGTTATCGACGGTGCCCAGGCAGTGCCTCATTTCAAGGTCGACGTTCAGGCTTTAGACTGTGATTTTTATGCTTTATCCTCACACAAATTATTTGGCCCAACCGGTATCGGCGTGCTTTACGGCAAAGAAGCTCGCTTAGAAGCGCTTCCTCCTTATCAAGGTGGTGGCGAAATGATAGAGCGCGTTAGCTTTGAGAGGACTACCTTCAACCAGCTACCCTATAAATTTGAAGCCGGTACACCAGCGATATCCGAAGCCATTGGTTTAGCTGCAGCCATTGACTACATGGACTCTTTAGATAGAGAAGCGATCGAAACTCACGAACAAAAATTACTGGCACGTGCCCATGAATTAGCTGCAACGATACCCGGGCTAAGAATCATCGGCACAGCAAAAAACAAAGTACCCGTGATGTCCTTCCTGATTGAAGGATTACACCCTAGCGATATCGGCACCTTGCTCGACCAGCAAGGCATAGGCATCCGCACCGGACACCACTGCGCAATGCCGCTAATGGATCATCTTTCAATCCCCGGTACGGCTCGCGCATCCTTTGCTTTTTATAATACCGAACAAGAAGTCGAGCAGCTATTTGTTGCGCTAGAAAAAATTCAGCGCATGTTCGCTTGATACAGCATTAATAGGTACCATTATGTCTCTGGCAACATTTGATCCGAAAGTTGAAATCACTCTGAGTGAATCAGCAATTTCACATATATCCAAGCAGCTTGAAAAAGCACCTGATAAGAAAGGTTTGCGCCTATATCTTGAAACCAGTGGTTGCTCCGGTTTTATGTATGAAACCGATCTTTGCGAAGCACCTGAAACGGATGACCGAGTCTTTAATATTACCGACTCTCTGCAGCTATTTGTGCCTAACAAAGACTTACCCATGCTGAACGGCACCCAAATCGACTTTATCACGGTCGGCCTGAATTCAATGTTTCAATTTAAGAACCCTAATGTCACAGGCGAATGTGGCTGCGGTGAAAGTTTTTCAGTTACTGAAGAGTCTTAAGATATGGAAAGAGAAGTAGTTGTCACCAACCGTGAATGTGAAGCCCGGCTAGTACCCGCCGGTACTGAGATCATGGTTCCCAAGGGCTCTTTTGTCACCATTACCCAATCGCTTGGAGGCACTTATACGGTTGCAGTCAATGGTAACCTTGCACGCATTGAAGGCAAAGATGCTGATGCGCTAGGCAAAGAAGTGGCTGTATCCAGTTTTGAAACCCCCTCCGATGGCAGCGTTAGTAAAGACCAGGTATGGGAAGCCTTACGTGAATGCTATGACCCTGAAATTCCGGTTAATATGGTCGAGCTCGGTCTTATCTATGACTGCAAAGTTGTAGAAAATGAAGTCAAAATCAACATGACCCTCACTGCCCCTGGCTGCGGTATGGGGCCATCCATGATTGCCGATGTCGAGCGTAAAGTTGGCCAAGTACCGAACGTAGACAAAGTCAGCGTAGAGCTAGTATTCGACCCTCCCTGGAGTAACGACATGCTCACCGATGAAGCGAAATTAGAGTTGGGTATGTTGTAGGCCGCGGTTCAACCCGACAATCTCCGAGGCATACTCTAACTCACAACTAATACCAAGTTCCTGCATTGTCGGGCTAAAGCCCGACCTACATACAGCATGTTAACAGGGTAAAATCACCCCTTAAGAAAGCCTCGATCTGTATGATATAATCCCGCCCTCGGAATCATCGTTTATCACTTTAGGTCGTATTAATGAGTCAAGCTGCTAATCCAGACATGTTTAAAAACAACCCTTTTGGTACCGAAACTACGGATGCCGATATCCTTGAGGCTTTCGAATTTCTGGATGACTGGGAAGAACGTTACGCATATATCATCGACCTAGGTAAATCACTCCCGGCATTTCCTGAAGCAGAGAAGACTGAACTAAACCTGGTCCATGGCTGCCAAAGCCAAGTCTGGCTTGTTCACAACTTTGACGAAGCCAGCAACAAGCTTTTCTTTTTAATTGAGAGCGACGCCATTATCGTCAAAGGCCTTGCCTCTGTTGTACTGGCGACACTTAATGCACGCTCACCTGCCGAAATCGTCGCTAAAGATGTTGAAGCAATATTCAATGACATGGATCTGATGCGTCATATCAGCCCAACCCGAGGCAATGGCTTGCGCTCTATGCTTGAACGCATGAAGAATATCGCTGGAAATTTTTAGTTTTTAACGAACGTAAGCAGAGGGTTCCACCCCTTATATGGACTCTCCGTGCTAACCCGCCAGCGAGCCGTGGAAGGCTCTGCCTACGGTCTACTCGGTTAAGAGCCATTTAATTATTTCCCTTCAGTTTCTCATTTTCCTTATGTAGCTTGCGTTTCATTCGTCCCAAACCAAACATCACAAAACCAATAGCAAAAGGTACTGAAATACCGGTAACCAGCGTGCTGCTTTCGATTAAGCCGCCTGATTTTGCAGACTCTGCGACGTACTTCACCAAGCCAACCAGATAATAACTGATCGCTGCTACAGATAAGCCTTCAACAGCCTGTTGCATACGCAGCTGCAGCTTGCCACGGCGGTTCATGGACTGCAGTAAATTCTGGTTCTGCGATTCTATTGTGAGGTTCATGCGCGTTCGCAGTAATTCACTGGCTCTATCAATTCTGCGCGACAAGTCATCCAAATCTTTCTCTATGGTTTCACATGTTAAGTAAGCTGGCGTTAAACGACGACTTAGAAACTCACTCAGTGTCTGTAAGCCGCAAACCTCGCTTTCCTTTAACTCTTCGAGCCTGCTCATCGCTAAATGGTAGTATGCTTCAGTCGCTGAGAAGCGATAATTTGTTTCCGATATTGTCTGTTCAATCTGCGCAGATAAGTGGGTCAACGCTCCCATCAAACGACGTTCGTCATCAAGGTTTTTAATCTCAGTGATATTCTGAATGATCTCAGCCAGATTCAAGTTCATTAGATGAATATTCGGCCCTGTCTGCTTAGCAATCGGAAACGACAACAAAGCCATCATTCGATAGGTTTCCAACTCCAATATTCGACGCACCAAGCGGCCGGTCTGACAAGGATTCAAGCCCTTATTAACGATCAGAAAGCGCCCCATGGAGTCACTATGAATCCGGTACGCTGTCCAAACCTGTGCCTGTTTATCGCGAACGAAGCAACTTAGTAAGCGATGCCCCTCAAAATTATTACGCATGGCATCTACGGCGGATTGTGAGCTTTCATAATTATGAGATTGCTCTTCTTCTACCTCGACATGCAAACCACTAATCACCTTACCAGGAATCGCTTCCAACCACTCAGAAGGCAGTAATGAAAGCCCTGTCTTTTCAAAAGGTTGACTTTCTAACTGATGAATAAAGGTATAAGTTGAAAACTCGGTATGACGTTCCCAGCGAAACTCGAAACCACCGAAGTCTTGATAGTAGCAAGAAGCTTCTTCAGTCGGTGGATTAACACTATAGCGGGCACACAAGTTACATATATGCTGATATTCCCCTAAACGAAAGTCGACGCCAGTCTGCTCTACTTGATGCAGTACCGATAATTGAGAAACCCTGGCAGGAGAGGAAATAACCGGAAAGGGGCGCGTATGCAGCTCGTTAAACAGATGGTCACGCTGGTCGTAAAAGGTAATATTGTGTGGAACGCTCTGCCCCATAAAAAATCCCTGACTTATCTAAACATGCCAGAACTTTATCATATAGACACTAAGCGTATGTGGATTTATATCAATTTAAGGAGGGATTAGTACTGGCCAGAGCTTTGTTAAGTACACTTTGTAAATCTTCCAGGCGTAAGGGTTTTGCAAGAAAGTGCTCCATACCTGCCTCCAGACAGCCTTCCTGATCTTCCTCAAAAGCATTTGCCGTCACCGCAATCACCGGTTTGTCGTATCCAAGTTCACGTATTTGGCGAGTCGCGTCAAGACCGTTCATTATAGGCATACGTACGTCCATCAGGAGAATATCAAAATTATCGTCCTGTTTTATTCTATTCACCGCATCAAGACCGTCCCTTTCTACTTCGCAGTTAGAGATACCTAGTGAATTTAGTAATGCCTCGAGCATCACACAGTTCATTTCAACATCATCAACAATCAGCACCCGTACAGCAGAATAATCAACATCGTTCAGTGAATTGCTTGCGATATCCGGGTCTTGGTCTGTTTGTGGTTCTTCAACAAGCTCAACCGGCAGATAAACAGCCATTGTCGTACCCTTACCAAGCGAGCTATATACCTGTATATCTCCTTCCATTCGTTCAACAATACGACGAGTGATAGCCAGACCTAGACCCGTCCCCTCCATATGCTTTTGCGTATCATCACCCACCTGAACAAAATCCTGAAATAAACGTTTTTGGTTCTCTTCCGAAATACCATTTCCAGTATCACTCACCTGAATTTTCAACTGCCCATCACCTAGCATACTCATACTTAGCCCAATATGGCCTTGCTCCGTGAACTTTGCCGCATTAGATAGGAGGTTAAGAATAACTTGTGACAGGCGGTTAGGGTCGGTATTGATAAAAATAGGTTCATCAGCACCCGAGATAGAAAACTGAACCCCCTCTTGCACACGCGGTTTTATCAAACGATAGAGTTGACGCAGGCACTGTGAAAGATCAAAAACCTCTAGGTTCAGAGAAACGCCCTGCGACTCAAATTTACTGAAATCCAATACATCATTAATAATTGAAAGTAAAAGTTCACCAGAAGAAGTTATATTCTCGACACGAGCTTTAGCGCTAATATCCTTAATCTCTTTTGCTAGAAGCTGAGCATTCCCCAACACACCATTAAGCGGTGTTCGAAGCTCATGACTCATCGTAGCCAAAAACAACTCCTTACTTCTAGCTGCCGCCTGGGCTTCATTTGTAGCAACTTCTAGAGACTCCATCATCTTCTTATTTAGTCGAATCTCTTGACTTAATTCTTCTTGTTTACGCTTTTCAAGGCTAATCAAGCCATAGATACAGAATGCAACCGTACACAGAACGATTAAGGTAAAAATCAATTTGAGCCAAATCCAGTTTTCTGGAGAACTCAAAGAAGCAGGAAGTAAGTCAAGTTTAAGTAATGTGGCATTCAAGCTAATCAGAACAACCGACGCCAAGGCGATGTAAAAAGCACTTCTCGCACCAACTAACATAGCCGCCATTGCATAAGGTAAAACCCATAAGACGCTTGCAGGTCCCTCTAAAGACCTATTCATAAAATCTACATAGCAGACCAGAATTAAGCTAAGAGCGAGAAAGAATAAGGCCGCCCCTCGTAAGTGTTGCTTTTTCCACATAATCAACAAAGAAACGGGCTGCAGTGCGATCAGGAACATGGTTAGAACTCGCTCCCAAGGCAAGCTCTGTTCTACCATTAAAGTGAATGTCATACCAACAATTGAAAAGAAGCTCAGTATTAACACGAAAATAATGAGTGTTCTGGCTTGGAGAGCTTGCGATGAATCGGCGCGCACAGCTTCAGGAATGCAGGCATCAACAAAACGGTCAAACTTCCCCACAGGCGAGGTGGGTTGACTAACTTTACCCTCCTGGTTCATAGCCTCTTCCGAGGAATCCTGTTTATGTAGGGAATACTTCGCGTTCAATGCTGACGACTCTAAATGAAATGTGTTCACTAAAGGATAAGCGACAAATCATGTATTCGCCATATTTACAGAGAGAGTCAATAGGCAAAGCATTAGCTTCGATCTTTGCTATGCTTATACAAGTAAGAATCGCCTTGCCTTTAAACAAAGAGCGGAAGACAGATCCTATGAAAAATCTACTATGCACACTCTTATTGCTACCTTGTTTTCTTCATGCCGAAAGCCTACTTCCCCCACCTTCAGGTGAGGTTATTCTCGAAGTCATTGGTGACTTAAAGCTTAGCAACACTTGATGGCGAAGCTCACTTTGACCGAGGGATGATTGAGGCACTACAAACGTCAAGCATTGTCACCGCCAATCATGTACTTTCCAAACCAACAAACTACAAAGGTCCAGTTCTAGGAGACCTACTTAATCAACTTGGCGCTAGAGGGGACAGTGTTTTTGTTACTGCGCTTGATGATTACACAGCCGAGTTAAAACGCAGCGAAATAGAAAAGTATGACGTACTACTAGCAACCCATGAAAATGGAAAAATGATGACCATCGATGACAGAGGACCGTTTTTTATTGTCTTCCCCTTTGATAAATATAAAGAGTTGAGAAGAGACCTCTATTACAACATGTCCGTCTGGCAAATAAAATCTATCGAAGTTGAATGAGCAAACAACACAAAACTCTATCAAGTCGAATAGCAACCCCGAAAACTTTAGTTGCCATCTTCGTTCTTCTCGCGCTGATTATTTTGGCGGGCGTAAGTTTTTCTATCAATTCAATTAAAGACATTAACAACGATGCAGTTGAACCTTATCTGGCGATAATTAATAACAATCTCGGGGTTAACCCCAAATTGCTAAAAATCATCTCCCTCATTCAGGACTACCAGGCCGAAACAAGTTCAAAAAACATTAAGAACCTGAAAAAAGGTTTTCGCATTATGCGCGGCAGTATACTCAACGACCTTGATAGCGAAAAAACAAAAACTTTACACCAAGAATTTGGCGACCTCGATAAACTCAGCAAAATCACCTCGACACTTAAAGGTTTTGGGGAGCCGATTGCACAACTCCATGAAGAGAATCATGCAACCAACCTTAAACTAGTCAAGTCGCTACGTAAAAAGCTCGGCCGTTTATATAACAAATGGAACGTTTATAGCCGTAAAGTGATTCAGGAAGTCGAGCATGCGCAAGCGAAAACATGGACAAGCTGGAGCCATCAACTCAAGTTGCAACTCTACTTTTTACTGGTCATCGCCATCACGAGTGTTATCGCCATCGCGCTAATGTATCAATTATATATCAGCCAAATACGCACTGGGCAGGCACTTGAGCGTCGAACGCAGGAACTTGATGAGGCCAAGACGATGGCTGAGCAAAGCACTAGAGCAAAATCGCGTTTTCTCGCCAATATGTCACATGAAATAAGAACACCACTAAACGGCATCATCGGTTTGAGCAAACTGACTTATAACCGTATTCAGGACAGCGAAGTCAAAAGTTACCTTGAGAATGTTGTCTTATCTGGCAGCTCATTACTTCAAATAATCAATGACGTCTTGGATTTCAGTAAGATAGAAGCCAACAAAATCACATTGGATCAGGCAGACTTTGTCCTTGAAGACATTATCAGACCTCTAGCCACATCGATGAATTTTGCAGCGAAAGCGAAGAATATTTCCTTCATCTTATTAACGCCGCCAAATCTGGCTATTCCACTTTGTGGCGACGCTACCAAAATCACGCAAATCATTACCAATTTATGCTCGAACGCAATCAAGTTCACTGAAACCGGCGGGGTCACCTTAAAAATTGATCTCACCGAGAATTACACGCAACCTTACTTAAAGATTCAAGTAAAAGACACAGGGATAGGGCTAAGTGAAGAACAACAAAAACTAATATTCAGAGAGTTTGTTCAGGCAGATGACTCGACTACCCGTAAATTTGGTGGAACAGGCTTGGGCCTGAGTATTTCACGTAGTTTCATTGAGTTAATGCTCGGAACTATTCGAGTTGATAGCTCTTTAGACAAAGGCTCGTGTTTTGATGTATCGATACCGCTTCGAAAGAGCAAAGATGAATCACAAGATGTTTTATCATTTACACACTTATCAGAAGAGGAAAAAAACCAGCTCAGCAATCTTAAGCTGAAAGTTGTTAGCCCTTGCACCTTCGAAACTGAAATAATATCAGCAGATCTCAGAAGTTCAGGCCTTAATATTAATGCTGAGCCAAGCAGTCATTTATTATTTTCATGTAACCAGGATATACCCGATTTAAGCACTCGCGTTAACGCGTTATTAGGAAAATACTCCTTGCCCACCATACTTCTTCTAAGTAGCGACCTAATCCCCCAGTTCGATGATCTGCCTAGCTCGGTTCACTTAATTGAAGCTCCCTACACTAGTGAAAAAGTACTCAATCACTTTCTAGATAAGCAAACGTCAATAGCCTCAGATGAAGAAACGCCTATAACACAAAGTTTAAAAGGCAAAAAAATATTAGTGGCAGAAGACAATAAAATTAACCAGCTAGTAGTAAACGAGACACTCCTCTTACTCGGCGCAGAAATCACGTTTGCCAACAATGGCCTAGAATGTATTCAATGCTTACGAGAAAGTCAGTACGACCTGATACTGATGGATATTCAGATGCCAGAAATGGATGGCTTAGAAGCTACACAAATTATTATCACAGACTCGCTTGCTCCGGACACCCCTATCGTTGCATTGACAGCGAATGTCTTTAAAGAAGATATTGACACTTATATTGCTGCAGGAATGAAGGCCCACCTGCCCAAACCCTTCGAGCCTGAAGCCTTATGCCAACTTATTGAAGAGCTCAGCTAAAATCAGCTCTAAGTATCATCAAATAACCGCGCTATGAACACTTTATTAAATTGCATACCCTTACTCCCAAAACCCTATCGCGGGTTAATGTTCGCTAATAGTACTAAACAGAGCTAAATCCTATGAGTGTACTTATACACTCATAGCCAAGGTAACGAGCAATAGCTAAGATCTACTCTCTTAAGAATGAAACCAGTTCATTTTTCGGCATAGGTTTAGCAAAATAGTAGCCCTGGAATACATCGCAGCCATTGGCTGCCAAAATATCAGCCTGTTCTTTAGTTTCTACACCTTCAGCGACGACGGGAATAGATAAACTCTTGCTTAAGTTGATAATACTTTTTGCCAGTAGCCAATCCTGCTCGTCAATCAAAATATCATTAACGAAGCTTCGATCGATTTTCAGTTCATTGATAGGTAATTTACTCAGTACACTTAGAGAAGAGTAGCCTGTACCAAAGTCATCCAAAGAAGTATACACGCCCAATAACGAGACCTGATTCAATACATCCTTTGCTTTGTCCAAATCTTCAATAAACAGGCTTTCTGTCACCTCAATCATCAAAGTAAGCGCTTCTCCGTCATACCTTTCAACAAGCTGTTTAATCATAGGGACAAAGTCTTCATTAAGCAGTTGCCTCACCGAAACGTTAACCGATACTCTCAGTTTAAACGGCGCGTGCTGACTCTGTTTACAAGCGTCAAGACATTCGTCCAAAGCCGTTTTTAGTACGAACTCACCCAGTTCATGAATCACGCCCGCTGCTTCTGCTACCGAAATAAACTGATCGGGCGGAACAAAACCCAAAACATCACTCTGCCAGCGAACCAAAGCTTCGACACCTAATACCTTCTGGGATTGTGAGTCGACCTGAGGCTGATAGACGACACACATTTCACCCTTTTCTAACGCATTAAGAAGTTCTTTCTCAATATCAGCAGCACGCTTGGTTTTCTCTTCCATTCCCACGGAATAAAAACAGATATCGCTCTGTTTTTGCTTCGCTTCGTACATGGCCATGTCTGCCTTTCGCTGCAGCTCATCCAGAACCTTGCCATCAAAGGGACTGATTGCAACCCCGATTGAAGCCTTGATGGAAAACTCTAAATGCTCCAACGAAACTGGGTTTCGTAGCACCTCCAGGTAAGCCTTACACAACTTGTTTAACTCACCTTTATCACGCATACCCGTCAAGATAATAAACTCATCGCCTCCTTGTCTGATACACATACAATCTTGGAAGTGTTCAGTAGTTCTGCTCGCCACTTCACAAAGAATCTGGTCACCAACAGAGTGACCATGTAAGTCATTACTCGACTTAAAGTTATTCAGGTCAATATAGAGTAGAGAGAAGCCCTGAGCATACTTATTTGCCCAGGATTCGAAGTTCTGTGTCAGAAAGCGCCGGTTAGGTAACTTGGTTAGCGGGTCATGTTCAATCTGGTGATGTAGTGACTGCTCCGTCTGTAAGTGGAGACGAATATTCAAACGGAAAATAATAAATAAGCCGATATTAAACAGAATAAAGGCACTAAGGACCCAAGACAGGGTGTACCAAAATTTATCATAGAGCAAGTCAAGTCTAGTGCTAACAATGGTAAAATGCTCAAACACAGGGTCATAGCTAATCGATGCAAAATTTAGCTCACCTCGTTTATTAGGCACAATCGCTGAAACAAGCTTGTCGCCTGCCCGAAGGGCTTTTATTCCCACACCTGCTTGAACCTTGAATAAGTTATCCACATATTCAACGAATTTACTCTCTACCGCCGAGCCATACCAATCCTGATATTCATTTTCATCAATATACGAGACATATTGACGATAGTAATCGCCACGAACGACTGTCAAAGCAAGGTGTTTTGGTAGATTTTCTCTAGACCATAAACCATGAGAAGCGCCTAGTTTAAAGCCTGCTACCACAACAGCTGCAACCTGTCCTTCGCTATCTAATACCCGAAGCCGGATAGGTATGACCCACGAATTCAATGCTTGGAAGTAATAGGTCCTTCCCATCACTAATTTCGATGATTCCAGGGTCTTGCGAAAGGTG
>NZ_LWGE01001221.1:0-2984 GCF_001635315.1 Oleiphilus sp. HI0123 | reverse complement strand
CGATTCAAGCTCACGATGTTGCCGCTGCACTGATTCTTGAGGCAAATCGTTCTAAGCGGGGCACACAAGTGCTTAACTCAGCAATGATGCAAGGCGCGATAAAACAGCTAGAAAAGTAAACACCATGGCAAAGAACCCTGAAATCAGTACAGAGCAAATTCAAACTGAAATCGCTGAACTCAACGAGCAAATTCAGACACTCCAATTAGCAACACTTGGAAAAGATAAAGAGCCGTGCATCAGCTATACCCCCTTTCTGAAAACGGGCTCAGCTTACTACATTTTTATCAGTCAGCTTGCGACACACACGCACAATTTACTTGCTCACCCCAGTCTCTCTATTTTGATCATTGAAGATGAAGACAAGAGCAAAAACGTTTTTGCCCGCAAGCGACTAAACCTTAAGTGCAAAGCAGAAGAACTCAAGCAAGAAGACCCTGAATGGAACAATATTCTTGATGGCTTTGAAAAACGTCATGGAAATACAGTGAAGCTGCTTCGCTCTCTACCCGACTTTCATCTATTCAGACTAACTGCGGTTTCAGGTACTTATGTGAAAGGCTTTGGACAGGCTTTTGAGCTGACTGGAGACGATATTAAGCATATCAAAGCTTAAGCAGATTCCCCCTCGAAAAAACTTTCCCCGTGCTAAACCGCCAGCGAGCCGTGGAATGTTCTAACTACGAAGAGTTTCAATCGAGTCTGACCCCGTTGAAAACTTACTCACCCCATTTCGGCATCAAAGACTGTTCCAAGCCCAATTGAGATAAGATACGTGCTACAACAAAGTCGACCATATCTTCGATAGACTTTGGTTGATGGTAAAAACCTGGGCTTGCCGGGAGGATAACTGCCCCCATACGCGTGAGCTTGAGCATATTCTCTAGGTGAATTTCTGAGTAAGGTGCTTCTCTGGGAACTAGTATCAACTGACGACGCTCTTTCAAAGCCACGTCAGCGGCACGTTCGATCAGGTTATTACTTGCTCCCGTTGCGATGGCTGATAAGGACCCTGTACTACATGGGCAAACCACCATTCGACTCGGTGCACCGGAGCCAGATGCTAAAGGAGACATCCAATCCTCTTTGCCAAAAACACGAATCATTCCGGGCTCGGCAGAAAAATGGTCACTGAGGAAGGATTCCATTTGTGCTGCTTGTGCGGGCAACTTATATTCGGTTTCTGTGGCGATTACAATATGCGCTGCCTTGCTCACCATCAGGTAAACCGGCACGCTCTGCTTTAGTAAACATTCAATCAAGCGCAGAGCATACTGCGCGCCCGATGCACCAGTAATCGCTATTGATACCGGTTCGACCACCTTAGTCATTCACCTGTTCCTCTAGCGCTTCCACTAACTTGCCATGAATACCTGCGAAGCCGCCATTGCTCATGATCACAATATGACTTTCACCCGAGAGCTTAGACTTTACCTTATTGATTAAGTCATTAAGGGTATTGCCAAGCTCATGCTTAGTGCTTTGCTTGCTTGCCGTTTGAGCAATCAAGTCATCCAACCAAGTCATATCCGACAAGTCTGCCCAAACCACATGATTGGCCTCTTCAGCACTGGCTAATAGCGTCTGAGCATGAACACCCATCTTCATGGTATTTGAACGAGGTTCGATTAGCGCAATAATCATCTTATCCTGACCAACCTTATTACGCAAGCCAGCCAAGGTGGTTTGGATAGCCGTCGGGTGATGGGCGAAGTCATCATAAACATGTACATCATTAACCGAAGCCAACAACTGCATGCGTCGCTTCACACCACCAAAACAGGATAAGGCCTCGGCACCATGTTTTAGACTTACGCCAACATGGCGAGCAGCCAGCATTGCTGCAACACCGTTTTGAACATTATGGTCGCCAGTCATGTTCCAATCGACTTGTACGGTTTCATTTGCCAAGATCAGTTGAAATGAACTGCCTGACTCACTTAGCTTTTTCCAGATAGCTTTATCTGTTGTACTTTGATCATCAGAAAATACTTCCTGCTCAGACCAGCAACCTTTTTCGATTACCTGATCAATGGCCGTCACATTCTCTGGATAAATTACTCGCCCATTTTCTGGAATGGTTCGAATAACATGGTGAAATTGAGTCTGGATTGCAGCAAGATCAGCGAAGATGTCTGCATGATCGAACTCAAGGTTATTAACAATAAAAGTGCGAGGGCGATAATGGACAAATTTCGAACGCTTATCAAAGAAGGCGCTATCGTACTCATCGGCTTCAATGACAAAGAACGGCGTTTCACCCAAGCGGGCCGAACAAGGAAAGTTTTCAGGCACGCCTCCAATCAGGAAGCCAGGCGACATACCCGTATATTCCAAAATCCAGGCAAGCATACTGCTGGTGGTGGTTTTGCCATGCGTACCGGCAACACCCATCACCCACTTTCCTGGCAAGATATGATCTGCCAAGAAGCCTGGCCCGGAAGTATACTTCAAACCTTGATTGAGAATAGCTTCCAGCAAGGGGTTGCCACGACTGATAGCATTACCGATAACATAAAGATCTGCACCAAGTTCTAACTGATCTACCGAAAAGCCGGAAATTAGCTCAATGCCTTGAGACTCCAACTGCGTACTCATTGGTGGATAAACACCCTGATCACAGCCAGTCACTTTAATACCCATCTCTTTGGCCAGCACCGCCAAGCTTCCCATAAAGGTGCCACAAATACCTAAAATATGAATATGCATGTTGAGTCTCAAGTTGTGAAGGTCATTCGGTAGAGGGCTCGAAGCCCTCTATGTAACAAGGAAGGTTTAGAAAGTCGTCGTACGATCGACTTCAATCGCAGCATCCATTGCTTCCAGTAAGGCTTTGCGTGATTTTAGCTTAGTACCGTGATGAGCCTTCATATTCAGCTTTTTATACTCTTCAGCCAACGCTTTAGCTTCAGTCATTAGCTGATCTGCATCGACAAGCTTATCCAAAAATCCTGCATCAACAGCCGTTTCAACATCAAAGATTT
>NZ_LWGE01001220.1:0-2016 GCF_001635315.1 Oleiphilus sp. HI0123 | reverse complement strand
GTAAAAATGGCATTATTGAGGAAGAAGCACAAGCAGCCAATCGCCAACGACAGGGCTTGAAGGTTTTCGAGACGACCTTGAAAAAGCTCGAAAAGTATAAGTCCGATATCGATAACAATGAACACGACATTGTTGAATTGCATAACGAGTTAAAAAAAGTTAAAGATGAGTTCGACAAGAAAATTCGTCGCCTTGAAGTGATTACCGGTAAGACTGCCAGTGATTATGCCAAGCTTCTGCAAGATTTAAGTGACGACAATAAAGACAAACCCCAGACTCCCTCTGAAGAAGCACAAACAAACGATAACAATCCTTAGCCTAAACTATTACCCTAAAAGCGGACGTCTGCTTCATTAAGTATTTAATCTAACCTTAACAAAGCAAACGTGATCGTGTTATGAGTAATACTTAGGCTCAGTTCTGAGCCCCATCAACAAACTAACGCACATCGCAAGCAACACAAAGGTAAATGGCAACCCTGAAGAGATAGCACCTGCTTGCAGCGCTTGTATTGCTTCGGTCCCTCCTATCCATAACAAGGCAGCCGCGATTGCGCCTTCAATAGTTGCCCAGTAGATACGTTGGGGTACGGGCGCATCAATTTTGCCACCTGCTGTAATGCTATCAATGACCAAAGACCCTGAATCGGAAGAAGTAATAAAGAATACCAATACAAGGAGAATAGCGATCATCGATAGAAGCTGACTCATGGGCAGCTCATCGAACATCTGAAACATGGCAAGCGGGACATCCGTTAGACCATTTGCTCCAAGCTCACCGACACCGTTCACAACTTGATCGATGGCAATACCACCATAGACCGACATCCATATTACAGTCACTGCGGTTGGCACGAGTAGCACGGCACAGAGGAATTCGCGGATAGTTCTGCCTTTAGATATACGCGCAATAAACATTCCGACAAAAGGCGACCATGATATCCACCAGGCCCAATAGAACACCGTCCAACCTTGAAACCAGGCTTCGTCATCTCGATTGTGCGGATTACTAAGCGGTATTATATTCTCAAGGTACGCACCAATCGTAGTGGGAACATTCCCCAGCGCTACAGCTAAGCCTACCATTGCAACAAAAATCAATAATACAAAGGCGATCACCATATTCACGTTACTTAGTAACTTCACACCACCTTCCAAGCCTCTAACGACCGAGATGATAGCTAAGGCAGTCACACCCACGATAACTAAAATCTGTAAGCCGATACCGCCATCAGTGCCAAACACGTGATTAATACCGCTCGCCGCTTGCTGCGCCCCTAGCCCTAAAGATGTGGCTAGACCAAAGAGTGTCGCAAGTACTGCAAGAATATCGATAATGTGGCCAGGCCATCCCCACGTACGCTCTCCTAGCAGCGGGTAAAAAACGGATCGAATAGAGAGTGGAAGCCCTTTGTTGTAGGTAAAAAAAGCTAAGGAAAGCGCAACGACGCCATAGATCGCCCAGGGGTGAATTCCCCAGTGATACATCGTCGCGCCCATGGCCATACTCGCCGCTTCGGGCGTGTTTGCTGCCACATTGAGAGGCGTTTTGTACCAGCCGGTATAATAGGAAACAGGTTCGGCTACTCCCCAGAACATCAGCCCGATGCCCATGCCTGCAGCAAACAACATCGCTAGCCATGTTAGCGTAGAATGCTCTGCTTTTGCCTCATTGCCTCCTAAGCGAACCTTGCCGAAAGGAGAAACAATAAGCGCCAGGCAGAACAACACAAAAATATTGCCTGCCCAAATAAACAAACCATCGAAAGCACCAATAATATCCCATTTAAGACCATCTAATGCAGCTTTTGCGGTCGCTGAATCAGTTAGCAGTGTGGCTACTAAAAATAACAATATCAGCCCGGAACTCACAGCAAATACCGGGTTATGAATATCAAAACCCCAGCGTTGAACATTGTGCTGCCCAACGCTGTAGTCAGTACTGTGAATGCCATATTTATCGTTAGGGTTAGGTACGCTCATCAGCAAAGCCCTTTCATTTATTGTTATCAATTGG
>NZ_LWGE01001219.1:0-2852 GCF_001635315.1 Oleiphilus sp. HI0123 | reverse complement strand
ATCGAACCGAACGGCGTTAAAGAATTCCCTAACTTATTAACTTCTTTCGTTGAAACTTTCGCATTTGCATTGAGCGCACCCAAAACCAGCGCTAGCACACTACAAAGCAAAATAGACTTGTTTTTCATATGATTACCTTGAAACACACCCATTGTTGTATTACTACACTCTAAAATCGCCACACTCATTATTAACGAGAGTGGTCGCCCGCATCTGGATTAACATTTTTTGGCCTAAACCTGTTATCGCTGATACTGGCAAAACCTTCCGATAATACTTTTCAATTTCCTTCAAAAAGATTAGCCATGCTATTAATTTTTAGCAGATTTTTTCGATCTGTCTATTTTAGTTTTGTTATGAAATATATCTAAGGAAGGTTTTGAGCAAAAAACAGACTAATGAGTGCATGACCTCTCATGCAGGACGGTACGAAGGGCGAAACTATGCTCAATGTGGCCCTAGCAAGCTGAACCCTGTCAGCTCAGCTTGCGGGCAATTATTTTTGGACTTATTTCAAAAGAGCTTAAACCGGCTTATACAAGACTTTTCTCGACAACTTCTCTAACATCTTTTGAGAGCGCCTCTTTCGATTGAATCCTTTCAATCTGCTCGCACATTAACTTCTGTCGATTATCATCAAACTGCTTCCATCGCGTCAGGGGAGTCATAAGCCTTGCTGCAATTTGAGGATTCATATCATCTAGTTTGATAATAATATCGGCGAGAAACTCGTAACCTTCTCCCGACAGGTCATGGAAACGAACCAGGTTCTGACCACAATAGGCACCCACAACCGAGCGAACCTTGTTAGGGTTGGTTATATCAAAATCTGGCGTTTCCATTAATGCTTTTAGGCGCTCTAATGTCATAAACGCAGCACTTGAAGACTGAACAGAGAACCATAACTCGATAACCTGAGCATCGTCCTTCCACTGAGCATGAAAGGCTTCTAGTGCTTGCTCAGCCTCTGAGGCATCTCCTGAATTTACCAAAGCGCTCAAAGCAGAAAAGCTATCAGTCATATTATCAGCATTTGCAAACTGCTTTTTAGCCAGGTTAATAACATCTGCCATTTGACTTGCAGATGAACCACCTATTGCTGACATTAAAGATAAAGCCGCATTTTTTAATGCCCGTTGTGACATAGAGCCATAATCCAAAGCAGGTAATTCCGACTCAACAATATTGTCACGATAAACTGCATATAGCTCGTCACCTAGCTGATTAGCCAAGGCCTGTCGAACAAATTCTCTTGCAGCATGAATGGCATCAACATCTGCTTGCTCCGCCAGCTGCACAAGATAGCTCTCAGCGGGTAGCATCAGCATCTTGCAAACCATTGCTTTGTCTAAAGAGCTATCTGTGAGCAAACCTCGATACGCCTCGACAAAACTCTGGGGTAACACCAGCTCCAGCCCTTGCTGATAAGATTTGATTAAGCCCTGCAGGATGCGCAATGCCAATGCCTGCCCTGCCTCCCAGCGGTTAAAACCATCGGAGTCATGCTGAAACAAAAATACCAATTGCTCATCAGTATACTGATAGGACAACTTGACCGGAGCCGAAAAGCCTCTTAGTAATGATGGAACCGGTTCTGCTTCGATACCCTCAAAAACAATTGATTCTCGTGCTTCGATTAGCTCAAAAACACATTCTTTAGCGCCATCCGCAATTGATAAGGGAAGCTCCTGCCCTTCTGAGTCCAACAATGCAATAGATACAGGGATATGAAACGGCTCTTTTAAATCTTGCCCAGGTGTTGCAGGGCAAGACTGACTCAAGCTCAAGGTATATTGTTTGCTATTGGCATTATAGCTAGAACTCACTTGCAGCTCTGGCGTCCCGCCCTGATCGTACCAGAGCTTAAACTGTTCCAGATCCATCCCGGAAACGTCAGCCATTGCCGAAACGAAGTCTTCAGTTGTGACCGCTTGCCCATCATGCCTGTCAAAATATAAATCACTCCCTGCCCGGAACTGCTTCGGCCCTAAGAGAGTATGCAGCATGCGAACAACCTCTGCCCCTTTTTCATAAACCGTCAGGGTATAGAAGTTTGAAATTTCCATATAGGAAGCCGGACGAACCGGGTGTGACATCGGGCCTGCATCTTCAGCAAACTGTGCGGTTCGCAGAACATTTACATCCTCGATACGTTTAACCACGGAGGAATTCATATCGGCAGAAAATGCTGAATCCCTAAATACGGTAAACCCTTCTTTCAGGCTTAGCTGGAACCAATCTCTGCAAGTAACTCTATTGCCAGACCAGTTGTGAAAATACTCATGTGCAACAATCGCCTCAATGCGCTGATAACCCGCATCTGTTGTTGCATCGGGCTTTGCCAAAACACAGGATGAATTGAAGATATTCAGACCTTTATTCTCCATGGCGCCCATATTAAAATCGTCCACCGCGACAATCATAAATATATCCAGGTCGTACTCTCGCCCGTAGACTTCTTCATCCCAGCGCATCGACCTTTTTAAACAATCTAGTGCGTAATCGCACTTATCTGCATTCTTATGATCAACAAAGATCTTCAGGGCCACCTGACGTCCAGACATGGTTTTGAAGGAGTCTTCATGGCAATGTAAATCACCTGCCACCAAAGCAAACAAGTAACAAGGCTTTGGATGAGGGTCGTGCCAAGTAACAAAATGACGATTATCTTCCAAGTTTCCCGACTCAATAGCATTACCATTGGAAAGCAGGTTCGGGTAAAGCGCTTTATCAGCTTCGATGCGCGTCGTAAATACCGTTAGTACGTCAGGACGATCCATGTAATAGGTAATTCGTCTGAAACCCTCGGCTTCACACTGGGTACAAAACATTGACGAAGACTTGTACAAGCC
>NZ_LWGE01001218.1:0-5102 GCF_001635315.1 Oleiphilus sp. HI0123 | reverse complement strand
GAACCAGAAAATGATGAGCATTATGGATATGTTCTATCATGGCTTTAGTAATGAGTTGCTGCCGCTAAGGGTGGTAAGAAATATAGGCCTGGGTCTAGCAAATAATTCCGGGCCTGCGAAAAATAAAGTGATGCAGTATGCGGTGGGCGCAATAGGTAACTTGCCTAAACTTGCTCAAGCCTAAAGGAAGCAAACGAGGAAAAAACAATGACAGAAACGCTATTTACCAAAATTATTGATCGTCAGATTCCTGCAGATATCGTCTATGAAGATGACATCTGCCTGGCATTCAAGGATATTCAGCCAACCGCTCCCGTACACTTGCTTATCATCCCTAAAAAACCAATCGCGACGATTAACGATATGGATGAAGGTGATAAGGAAACATTTGGACATTTGTTCTTTGTTGCCAAGAATATTGCCGCCGATATGGGCTTCGCAGAAGATGGTTACCGTGTTGTGATGAATTGCAATGAATATGGTGGACAAAGCGTCTACCACGTACACCTGCATTTAATCGCTGGTAAACCTTTGGGTTGGCCTCCTTTCACCGAGAAGCTTAAAGTCTGAGCAAGTGTAAACAAGGGTAAAACCATTGCTGACAGACTAATATTTAAGCACCCTCTTCGTTAAACTAGAGCTACCTAAACGAAGAGCGTGGTGAAATATGATCTGGAACCTGGAAGAAAGAAAGTCTAATAAGAGCCTACAGTCAATACTACAAGGCTTGGTATTATTTGCCATGATGTTTTCATTGGCGGCACTTGCTGAAGCTGATGAACTTTCTTCTCGTCTGGAATCACACTTCAATGCCGATAGCTCGTATCGCTTTATCAACTATGAAAGTGTTAATCAGGTGCATGCTGATGAGTATGGCAGCATGCGCTACTTAGTGATGGATTTTGATTTGCGACTTGCCAGTAATGATCTTCAAGGCAGTATTCACCAGATTTGTAATACTGTCTTGGCAGATAGGCAGTTAATAAAAGACCTATCTCGTCATGGCTATGATATGGTTTCAGTATCATTTGATAGGCAGTCACAGTATGACTGCCTATAAATACCTAAAAAAACAAACGCTCTAACTCCTTACCCGGGTCTGCCGCCCGCATAAATGCTTCACCGACTAAGAAGGCGTTCACATCACGTTCTTGCATAGCGATCACGTCTTCTCGAGCATGTATGCCGCTTTCTGTGACCACAATCCTATCTTCGGGAATCTGCTTCAATAAGTTAAAGGTGTTATCGAGTGATACTTCGAAAGAGTGAAGGTCCCGATTATTAATGCCGATTAAGCGAGTTTCCAGCGTTAAGGCATCTTTAAGCTCTGCTTCATTATGAACTTCGACCAAAACATCCAGGCCGATTTCATGGGCGATGCCACTTAACTCCTGCATTTGATCTTTTGTTAGGCAAGCGGCAATCAGTAGCACGCAATCAGCATTCACAACGCGGCTTTCGTAGATCTGATAAGGCGCGACCATAAAATCCTTACGGATAATCGGCAAGGCGCTCGCAGCACGAGCTTGTTGCAAATAGTCCTCATGGCCTTGGAAAAAATCACGGTCAGTAAGTACCGATAAACAGGCTGCACCGGCCTTCTCATAACTTTCGGCAATGGCGGCAGGTACAAAGTCCTCTCGAATAATTCCTTTGCTTGGTGATGCCTTCTTGATCTCGGCAATAATGGCAGGCAAATTGTTCGCGTTCTTGGATTCTATCGCCCGCACAAAGCCGCGGGTCTCATCCCGATCGAAGGCTTGTGCCTTGCAGTCGGCTAGCTTTAGCGTGCTTTGTCTTTCCTCAATTTCCTGCCACTTGCGTGCGACAATCTTTCGCAGAATGGTTGGAGTTTTATCGCTGGCTGAATCTGGGCCAAAAGAAACGTCTGACATAATGAATCCGGTATATAAAGTTATTCTGCAAATACGCGCGTAAAGCTCGCCAAGTCATTTAATTTAGCTAAAGCTACGCCAGAACCAATGGCATCGGATGCCAGCTCAACGCCTTCAGCCAAACTACTAGCCAGGTCAGAAGCATAGATCGCTGCACCGGCATTTAAAGTAATAATTGAGCGTGCTTTTTGCGCAGCCTCGCTTTGTTCCTTTCCTAAAGCTGCTTTTATCAAGTTTAGGCTTTGTTCTGCACTATCGACACCCAAGCCATCAAGTGAAGCTCGCGCCAGGTCAAAGTCTTCTGGTTTGATGGTGTATTCACTGACTACGCCATCCTTGAGTTCAGCGACATGGCTGTCGCCGGAAATAGTGATCTCATCGAGGCCGTCACTCGCGTGGACGATGAGTACATGCTCGCTACCCAGACGTTTTAATACTTCAGCCATAGGCTTACACAAAGCACTATTGAATACGCCGATCACTTGCTTACCAACGTTAGCAGGGTTAGTCATGGGGCCAAGCATATTGAAGATGGTACGAATAGCCATCTGCTTCCGGGGGCCAATAGCATGCTTCATAGCGCTATGGTGAGCTGGTGCAAACATAAAACCAACACCAATTTCCTCAATACAACGCTGTACTTGCTCGGGGCTTAAAGACAAATTAATGCCTGCAGCTTCGAGTACATCAGCACTGCCAGTGCTGCTAGAAACGCTACGGTTACCATGCTTTGCTACCTTGCCACCCGCTGCAGCTACCACAAATGCACTGGCTGTCGAGACGTTAAACAAGTTAGCACCATCGCCGCCGGTGCCACAGGTATCTACCAAGTGTTCGCCGCTGATATCTACTTTAGTAGAGAGCTCTCGCATCACCTGAGCAGCGCCGGTAATTTCATCAATGCTTTCGCCTTTCATGCGCAAAGCAACTAGGAAACCGCCAATTTGAGCTTCTGTCGCTTGGCCTGTCATAATCTGTTGCATGACAGACTGCATTTCATCGGTTGCTAGGTCGGTGTTTTCAACGACTTTTGCCAGAGCTTGAGTAATATCCATGCGTATACCTATTTTTATTCGCTTATCGTTTTATCTTATCGGTCTAAGAAATTCTTAAGTAAGTCATGACCGTGTTCACTTAGAATTGACTCAGGGTGGAATTGAACCCCTTCAATATCAAGTTCCTTGTGGCGAACACCCATGATCTCTTCGACACTACCGTCTTCGTTTTCAGTCCATGCCGTGATTTCCAGGCAATCAGGTAGCGTATCTTTACAAATAACCAGTGAGTGGTAACGGGTTGCGGTGAAAGGGTTAGTCAATCCCTTAAATACGCCCCTATCGTTATGATGCATGGCTGAAGTCTTACCGTGCATCACCTGCCCGGCACGAATGATATTTCCGCCAAAAGCCTGGCCAATACTTTGGTGACCCAAACAAATACCAAGAATTGGAAGCTTGCCTTTAAAGTGCTCAATGGCAGCCAGTGATACACCGGCTTCGTTTGGCGTACAGGGGCCAGGTGAAATCACAATTTTACTAGGTTTTAGCGCTTCAATTTCTTCGATGGTAATTTCATCGTTACGGTAAACATGAACATCGGCACCGAGTTCGCCCAAGTACTGAACAACGTTGTAGGTAAACGAGTCGTAGTTATCAATCATTAATAGCATTGTTTTTCTCCTTACCCGTCTAAGCCTTGAGTTGCCATTGCCACCGCTCTGAATACAGCGCGCCCTTTATTCATGGTTTCATCCCACTCACTTTGCGGTACCGAGTCTGCAACGACTCCCGCACCGGCTTGAATATGCAATACCTGGTCTTTTATGACCGCGGTGCGAATGGCAATCGCCGTGTCCATATTGCCATTCCATGAGAGGTAACCAACAGCGCCGCCATAAACGCCCCGCTTAACCGGCTCAAGCTCATCGATGATTTCCATCGCACGAATTTTCGGGGCACCACTTAGAGTACCGGCAGGGAAAGTCGCGCGTAATACATCAATCGGACTGGTATCGGGTTTTAGCTTGCCGGTCACGTTCGAGACAATGTGCATAACATGAGAGTAGCGCTCTATCACCATTTTATCGGTGAGCTCTACACTGCCAATTTCACTAACGCGGCCAGCATCATTTCGTCCTAAATCGATTAGCATCAAATGCTCGGCGCATTCTTTAGGATCTGCGAGTAGGTCTTTCTCTAAGGCTAAGTCTTCTTCTTCATTCATGCCGCGCTTGCGAGTACCAGCAATCGGCCGAACAGTAACTTCACCCTCTTCTACGCGCGCAAGTATTTCAGGTGATGAGCCGACAATATGAAACTCGCCCAAGTTCAAAAAGTACATATAGGGAGAAGGATTCAAACAGCGTAAGGAGCGATACAGATTCAAAGGCTCAGCAGTAAACGGAATCGACATGCGCTGTGAAATCACCGTTTGCATCACGTCACCAGAGAGTACGTATTCCTTAATGGTATCGACAGCGTCTTTAAACTTGTCTTCAGAAAATCCAGATATAAAGTCGCTTTCTTTTATGTCAGTTTGTGTGGCTTCTTGAGCCGGCTCCGCGCAGGTATTATTCCGTAAACGATGAACCAATAAATCCAGTACCGACTGAGCTATTTGATAAGCATCTTCAGTGGCAGGGTCTGCATGATGAATAAGTATCAACTTGCCACTTAGGTTATCGAATACAACCAGCTGGTCAGACACCATAAGCAAGATATCAGGTGTACCCAAAGGATCTTCAGGACAGCTGTCAGCAAGCTTTGGTTCAATGTATCGAACGGTGTCATAACCAAAGTAGCCAACCAAACCGCCATTGAAGCGTGGTAAGCCTTCTATTTCGGGCACCTTGAAACGCGTTTGGAATTCCTCAACAAAAGCTAAAGGGTCACTGCACTCGTGTCGCTCGATGATTTCGCCATCTTGCTCGAGTGTGGCTGTGGAGCCAGAAATTCTAAGTACTTGCGTACAAGGCAAACCGATGATGGAGTATCGGCCCCATTTCTCGCCACCATGAACAGACTCTAGTAAATAAGAATAGGTGCCGTTAGCGAGTTTAAGATAAGTACTTAAGGGCGTATCGAGGTCAGCCAAGACTTCACGCGTGACAGGAATGCGATTGTAGCCTTGAGCCGCTAGTTGTGAAAAATGCTCAGGTGTCATAGGGTGTTCCTAACTAAATTCATAATCTATTAATTAAAACGAAGC
>NZ_LWGE01001217.1:0-5631 GCF_001635315.1 Oleiphilus sp. HI0123 | reverse complement strand
ACATATATTACTTGGAGTGTATTTATGGGATGTTCTGAGTTAGAGTTTAGCAATGAAATCTTACACTAGTTTGTACGTTTCATCTGAACTCTAAGGTTATTTGATATAGGGGTTCAGATTGCCTTGTATGGCCTCTATACGCTTGTTTCTAATCCGTTCGAAGCTGTCAACGGGATCAAGCCTATTCCACGCGTCAAATAACTTCCTTTGCTGCTTGCTCAGTTTAATGTTGTAACGGTCACTCATGTAGAAATAGATTCGGGCAATGTCACCATAGACGTATGAAGCAGGTTCAAAGCGTTTTGTCTTAAAGTCTACTTCAGCATCACATTTACCATAAACACGACTTTCACTTTCAATCATTCCATACTTGAAATTTGAACGATCACCGTTCACTTCACCAATAGCAGGTACTAAGTTATGCATATCACCTTCCATAGCGCGGAAGGTAGGATCTTTCTTGCACTTCTTGCGTCCACCATCGCGCCAACATTGCATGTGCTGTCCAAAGTGGTGGGCAGGCATTACATGTTCCCATTCGATCCGTGATGCTCGTTTGGGTTGCTTACGGGGCACGTATCCGCAACTATTCCAGTCCGGGCTTAACAGGTATTTGTTCTTGCTACCGATCTTTAACTGTTTGGAATAGGTGCACGCGCAATAGAATGATTGTTGGTGGTCAAAGTAAACGTGCTGAAGCTTCTTTTTAGCTTTGCTGAAGGTTAGGGTGTCAGCACTCGCACTAATTGAAAAAATAATGGTAAATAGTGCCAGATACTTCACCCATGTCTTCATTGCGTTGGTTCACCTCATTTTGGTAGTAGATAACTACACGATTTCACCGCGCACAATACCAACATTGTCAGGTGCTTGAATATTAATTCGAACCTGTCTTCCCTTCACTGAAGCAACTGATTGCCTGATAGTGATCAATTCGCCGTTTGAATCCCTGATATGAAAAAATAGCTCGTTTTTGTTTTGTTTAGCTTCGCGAGTTAATGCTAGTCCGTTACTCATTATGAAATTCCTTTTCATTATTTTTTAAGAGAAGCATTAGGTTATCAGGAATAGTTGTGAAAAAGGAGTTTTAACTACAACCATTTTCGAAATTAGTTCGCAAAGCTGTAGTGATCAATTATGCTTGCGATGATTGATTTGAATGCTATAGTTACCAGTATCAATATAAATGGTAGTTATAGTGATCATATTATGTCTTCTGATAAGCGAAAGGCCGTCGTATTCCCTAAGAACCGGAGAGTACTTGCACTATTAGGTGAGAACATTAAGTTAGCATGTAAGCGACGTAAATACTCTCAATCACTTGTTTCTGAACGAACAGGGTTAAGTCGTTTGACCATCCGAAAAATTGAGCGGGGAGACCCGACCGTCTCTATCGGGCATTATGTGGCTGTACTGGGGGTCATTGGATTGGTTGATGATTTAGCTCAAGTAGCAAGAGATGATGAACTTGGTCGCAAGCTTCAAGATATACAATTGTTGGGTAGATCAAGATGAGTATCGAAGTGCATGTCTATGCTGATTGGGAAGAATTCAGTGAGCCTATGCTTGTTGGGACTTTGCGTTCATCAATCACGAAGAGCAAGGAGCATTTTAGTTTTAGTTACGATCCATCTTGGCTGACATCTTCATTTGCACAAAAAATTGATCCTGATTTGGAGCTATTTACCGGCGAGCAACATAGCTCAGACTCTAGCAATTTTCGGGTCTTCCTAGATTCATGCCCAGACCGATGGGGACGTTTATTGATGAAGCGTCGAGAAGCGATTGTGGCCCGCCAGGAAGATCGTAAGCCTCGTGTTTTTCATGAAATCGATTATCTTTTAGGTGTCCATGATCTTTATCGCCAAGGGGCGTTGCGATTCAAAACTGATCCCAATGGTGAATTTCTGGATAACGATGAAGAATTGGCTGCGCCTCCTATCTCTTCACTGCGTGAACTTGAGCATGCAGCAATGAAGGTAGAAACCAGTGACAGTGATGACCCAGAATATTTGAAATGGCTTTACATGCTGATGTCGCCAGGTTCGTCACTAGGTGGTGCAAGACCCAAAGCTAGCGTTGTCGATGAGGATGGTCATTTATGGATCGCTAAATTTCCCAGTCGTTATGACGATCATGATATTGCTGCTTGGGAAAACCTTGTTTATAAACTCGCTCTGGACGCTGGTATCGACATGGCGGAAAGCCGAATTGAGAAGTTCAACTCTCATCACCATACCTTTTTGACCAAGCGATTTGATCGGACGGAGTTGAGCCGCCTACACTTTACTTCGGCGATGACTCAGCTTGGTTATTACGATGGTGATTATGACGCAAGTTACTTGGAGCTTGCCCAGTTTCTCACCGAACAGGGCTCAAATACAAAAGCAGATCTTGAGCAATTGTGGCGACGAGTTGTCTTTAACATTGCAGTTTCAAACACAGATGATCATTTAAGAAACCATGGCTTCATATACCGCAGCGGTGGCTGGGTATTATCTCCTGCCTATGATATTAATCCCGTGACACCATCAAATGGTTTACATCTCAATATTACCGATGATAACAATAGCCTCGATTATGATCTTGCAATGGAAGTGATCGACTTTTTTCAGCTAGGTGAAACCGAGGCGGAAGGCATCAAAGAAGAAGTATTAAGTGTCGTTAGTAGCTGGGAGTCAGTGGCCAAAGACATTGGTATCTCTCGTAGTGAGCAGCAGCTAATGGCTTCTGCTTTTAATGTTTGATGGGGTTCGCGATTTTTGGGGCTTGGTAAATAATAATGTCTTTAAAGATGCTTTTCATAATGTTGAATCAAAGCTGGATATATAATTTACCCCCCGTCTTCATTAATTAATATTGCAGTTAATATGATCAAATTGAAGAAAAGTAAATTTCAGGGTGCATTATTGGGGTTAGCTTGTGGTGACGCAGTTGGAGCTAGCGTTGAGTTTTGCTCGCGTGGAAGATTCACGCCTTTAACTGATATGATCGGTGGAGGGAAGTTTCAATTGAACCCAGGTGAGTGGACAGATGACACCGCAATGGCACTATGTCTAGCGGATAGCTTGATTGAGAATGGTTTTGATGTCGAAGATCAAATGGCTCGATATTGGCGTTGGGCTAACGAAGGTTACAACTCGTGTAGAGAGTATCCATTTGGAATGGGAAAGCAGGTTTCCCAAGCTTTAATTAGATACAAGAAAACTGGCAACCCAATAGCAGGAAGGATTGAATCAAAATACTCTGGAAACGGCTCTCTTATGCGCTTAGCTCCAGTTGCTATTTATTGCCACAGAGATCTAGAAGCCTGTTTGAAGTACGCGGAGCTTAGTTCAAAGACGACTCATGGTAGTGACGAATGCCTTTCTTCATGTAGGCTCTTGGCTGTGATGTTGTTTTTAGCATTTAATGGAGTTGAAAAGGAAAAGTTGTTTGAAAAGGCTGTTGGTGAAGTAATGTTTCCTAGTTCTATGGAGTGCATAAAAGATGGTGCTTTCTTATCGTTAAATGAAAGGGAAGTAAAAGGCAGTGGATATGTCGTAGAGAGTTTAGAGGCGGCATTATGGGCCTTCTACTCAACAGACACATTTGAGAGTGCCATTCTTGCTTCGGCAAACTTAGGAGATGATGCCGATACTACCGCTGCGATATGTGGCCAGTTAGCTGGAGCGTTTTATGGTGTTGATAGTATTCCTCTAAGCTGGAGGAAAATATTATTTAGGTCAGGTGATCTATTAGAAATAGCTAATCAACTGCAAAATTAACTGAAAAGGCTTTTCGATAGGGTTAGATGCTTGCTCAGAAGCAATTGTTTATATCCACTAGAACGTGGATATTGTTTATTGCGTAGTTGGATTAAGTTTAGGTCTCTGTATTGGTTAATGGTTGGGGCAATAATTATGGAAGCAAAGTTACATCACTATTTAAATGCCGGTTTATCAATATTGGTTGCGTCTGCTTTTATCAGTGTAATGCTGAGCCTGTTTGAAAGAGATGCAGGATGGTTAGCGCATATTGTTAATATATGGTTCTTTGTTGCTTTATATAAGATTATCAAATTAAAAGGTGATGAAGACTAACTGTATTACCCCACCTTATAGATTGATCCCAAAAAGCTCCCCGGACTCTATGTCTGCAAATTAATTTTATGTTTACATCGACCATGTAATCGTTCTTGTCCCTGCAATCTATCCAACAATTTGCTGAGATGTTACAAGCTCTAGTGAGTGTAGCTTGGGCTTGTACTGAGTGTTTTTTCTCATCAAAAAATATTGGCGACAATGATTGTCGCTTTAAAGGTTAAAGTGATAAACATAAAAGCACAACCCTCAAAGGATGAGACGTATGACTGTACAAATTCAAAACTCAATTGAGATTGATGAGGAGCTTTTCACGATAACAAGTTCGTCTCAATTTCCGGTATTTAATCCTGAAAATTATCATTTGAAACCCGTTACAACTTCTACTTGCTCTTGGTCCGGCTTTCACTGTTGTTTTGGGATTGTTGACGAGATATTAATGCTTAATTCTTTAAGTATTAATTTGGATTTACCTATAGACAAATCTCCTACTTTGAATGGTGTTAATCCTCTAGGAAGTCGGGCGGAGCTTCCATTATTTACTCATATTTATGACGAGGTTAATTTGGCGGTACCTTATTCAGGTGGATTACTCGCTGCAAGAGGTTTCTTGATGAATGAGTGCGGAGCTAGAGGTTTTAATCTCGATTGGAATTTTGAACACTGCTATGAGCTAACTTTTGAAAATGGGAAGTTAGTAGATATGCAGGATGTGAGCGGATTTATGTCCGAAGTGAGAGCTCGAGAGAATTATAGTCTACCGCGTATTGCTTGGTGGAAGAGGTTGGTTAGAAGAAGTGCTGAAAGAGTAACGTGTAGCCCTGAGGTGCTTAGTAATCCACTGAATTTTAGCTACGGGGGATGGTGCGAACGGTACATTAGGTGAGCCAATGAGTTTCTAGAAATCTAGGAAATTTAGATTTCTAAACTTGAGTATTTAAAGCCATACAAAAAATGCGTGTAATCAATCAACCTTATGTTTTTGATAGAAAATTCCAATGGAATCCGATAAGGTTAGCAATGCTGAACTTGCTTTGCTCTCTCGGGAGAGACTTTGCTATAGGTTTGGTAATCACTATTAGTGATCGCATTCATTTGTGATGACGGCTTAGTGTTGTTTAGTCGGTTTGTACTGGCGTTTGATGAAAAAGGGAAGTTGAAAATAAACTTATAGGGATTTGCTCTCCTCATAATCTTCCCCATTTTGTTGATATCCAAAACTAGATAAGAATTCTAATTAAGTATTAGGTATTAATATGTTGTTAAGAGACGCTCTTGGTATCCTTTCCAAGTCATCGCCACATGCTGTGACAACTTCGGGTGACCCTGTTGACCCTATAGTGAAGAGAATAAAAGATTATTTGTTTGTAGAAACAGATATTGAGCGGGCATTTAGAGCAAAGCTTGAGAGCATTGCATCTAATGAGATTGTTTTTCTGTGTGGAAGTAGTGGAGATGGCAAATCAGAAATACTGACCCGTTATCGGAATCAATATGAAAGTACTATCGAGTTTCACTTGGATGCTACACACAGCTTCGAACCTAAGAA
>NZ_LWGE01001216.1:0-12767 GCF_001635315.1 Oleiphilus sp. HI0123 | reverse complement strand
TTTGCCTTCAAGATACTATCCAAGGTATTTAACTTTGATACTTCTGAAGTTGCGGCAAACCCTGTACATCTACTTTATGTATTAGAGAAGCAGATTGAACAGGAGCAATTTCCACAGGAAGCGGCTGACAGTTATTTGCGTTTTATTAAGGAGTTTCTTGCTCCCAATTACGTTGAGTTTATTGGCAAGGAAATCCAGACCGCCTACCTAGAATCCTATTCAGAGTATGGCCAGAATATATTTGATCGTTATGTTACCTACGCCGATTTTTGGATACAGGACCAGGAATATCGAGACCCGGAAACCGGTGAGATATTTGACCGGGCCGCTATCAACGAAGAGTTAGAGAAAATCGAAAAGCCAGCAGGCATCAGCAACCCTAAAGACTTCCGTAACGAAATTGTTAATTTCATGTTGCGTGCACGTGCCAACAACAATGGGCAGAACCCCTCCTGGCAGAGTTATGAAAAACTTCGATCTGTCATCGAGAAGAAGATGTTTTCAAATACCGAAGACTTACTTCCTGTCATTTCATTTAATGCAAAAAGTTCAAATGAGGATAAAGACAAACACGAGCAATTTGTAGAGCGTATGGTTGAACGCGGTTATACCAAGAAACAGGTTCGCTTACTCGCGGAATGGTACTTACGCGTCCGTAAATCACAGTAGCAGAAGAAGGGTTTAAACCCTTCTTCCATACAATAGATTTAGCCAGAAGGTGCACCATTAAACCATAGCCATGGTCACCCCGAGCCACGCCGAAACCAGGATGTATTATGGGTATCAGTCACATCATTGATCGCCGACTTAATGGCAAGAATAAAAGCGCAGTGAATCGTGAGCGCTTTCTTCGCCGTTATCGCGAACATATCAAAAAAGCGGTTTCCGATGCAGTTGGAAAACGCAGCATTACCGATATGGAGCGCGGCGAAAAAATCAGCATCCCGAGCAAAGACCTCGACGAGCCGGTTTTTAATTCCGGACAAGGTGGCGTGCGCGAGGCAGTTAACCCCGGGAATAAAGAATTCAATACCGGAGACCAACTCCCCAGACCACCTGGTGGAGCCGGCGGAGGCGGTGCGGGTGAAGGAGAAGCGAGCGACTCTGGTGAAGGCATGGACGAGTTCGTCTTTCAGATATCTCAGGAAGAGTTTCTCGACTTTATGTTTGAAGACCTGGAGCTACCCAACCTGGTCAAAAAACAGCTGAAGGATACCACCTCATATAAATACCTAAGAGCAGGTTTTACCAATACCGGCAATCCCTCAAAAATTAATATCGTACGTTCTCTCAGAAAGGCCTATGGAAGAAGGCTAGCCCTCACAGGCAAGTCACGAGAAAAAATAAAAGAATTAGAGGAGCAGCTTAAAAAGCTAGACCCTGAAGACGATATTCAACATGCCCGAATCAAAGAGATAAAAGAAGAACTCACAAAGCTTAAAAAACGAATCAAAAACATCCCCTGGATTGATGAGTTCGACTTACGCTTTAACCAACATATAAAGCAACCCGTCCCAAGCACCAGCGCCGTTATGTTTTGCTTAATGGATGTTTCGGGCTCCATGACTCACATGCATAAAGACATCGCCAAACGTTTTTATATTTTGCTCTATATGTTTCTAAAACGAAATTATCAAAAAATTGAGGTTGTTTTTATTCGCCACCATACCAGCGCTAAGGAAGTGGACGAGGAGGAGTTCTTCTATTCACGGGAAACAGGCGGGACCATCGTTTCTAGCGCATTGGAGTTAACTAGAGAAATCATCCACAAGCGTTACCCTGCGTCAGACTGGAATATATACTGCGCACAAGCCTCCGATGGTGACAACTGGAGCGATGACTCACCCAAGTGCTCGAGGCTCTTGAAAGACGATATTCTACCTCTCGTGCAATATTTTGCTTACATTGAGATTACTAAGCTAGATCATCAAATGCTGTGGCATGAATATGAAAAACTGGCTAAGGAGTTTGAGGACTCTTTCGCCATGCAAAACATTAAAGACGAGAGTGACATCTACCCTGTCTTCCACGAATTATTTCAGAGGAAGCCGGCATGACAGATAAAGACAACAAACAAAATGAAGAGCGTAAAAAGAGTTATATTGCGACTGGCTCGGAATGGTCATTTGAACAGCTAGAACGCTTTGATGATGCCATTTCAGACATAGCAAAAGAATATAAGCTAGACACCTACCCTAACCAAATTGAAGTGATTAGCTCTGAGCAAATGCTCGATGCCTATTCCTCGGTCGGTATGCCTCTAGGCTATTATCACTGGTCTTACGGGAAACAGTTCCTACAAAACGAAAAAGGTTATAAGCGCGGCCAAATGGGGCTCGCCTATGAGATCGTTATTAACTCTAACCCATGTATCGCTTACTTGATGGAAGAGAATACCTTGATGATGCAGGCCTTAGTCATCGCGCATGCATCATATGGTCATAACTCTTTTTTCAAAGGCAACTACCTGTTCCGCACCTGGACCGATGCCAGCGCAATAATAGACTACCTTCTGTTCGCCAAAAACTATATTGCAAAGTGTGAAGGCCGTTATGGCGTCGATACCGTAGAAACCTTTCTAGACTCCTGCCACGCAGTAATGAATTACGGTGTTGACCGTTATAAGCGCCCTGCTCCTATATCAGCTGAAGAAGAATTGAAACGACAAGAAGAGCGCGAGTTCCATCTGCAGCAGCAAGTTAATGAGCTGTGGAGAACCATTCCTGTCAGCGGCGACAAAGAAGAAGCCGAGAAAGATCAACGCTACCCTGAAGAACCGCAGGAGAATCTGCTTTATTTCTTTGAGAAGAATGCCCCCATGCTTGCCCCATGGCAACGGGAAGTACTACGTATCGTGAGAAAAATTGCCCAGTATTTCTACCCGCAAAGACAAACTCAGGTAATGAATGAGGGTTGGGCAAGCTTTTGGCACTACACCATCATGAATACGATGTATGACAAAGGTTTGGTGAATGAAGGCTTTATTATCGAGTTCTTAAAATCACACACAGCGGTGGTCTATCAACCTCCCTTTGATAGCCAATGGTACAGCGGCATCAACCCTTATACGCTTGGTTTTGCCATGTTTCAGGATATCAAACGTATCTGCCAACAACCTACGGATGAAGATCGACAATGGTTCCCAGATATCGCGGGCACAGACTGGCTGGAAACACTCGATTTTGCCATGCGAAACTTTAAAGATGAAAGCTTTATCCTACAGTTCCTTTCACCTAAGGTAATTCGGGACTTAAAACTCTTCGCAATTCGTGATGATGACCAGCAGAGTCATTATGAAGTAACTGGAATACATGATGAGCAAGGTTATCGATATGTTAGAGAAAAGCTCTCTCAGCAATATAACCTGAGTATGCGCGAACCAGATATTCAGGTGTGGAATGTTGATTTAAGAGGAGATCGATCACTGACCCTTAGGCACACACCAAACAGCCGAGTCCCCTTGGGTAAAAGTACAGACGAAGTACTCAAGCACATACATCGTTTGTGGGGGTTTGACGTTCATTTATTTAGTGTTGAAGAAGGGCTGACAGTAGATGAATATCACTGCCCTCCCATCACGTAGCCGCCTGAAGACGAAGTCAATTAGTGAGTATTATTTAGGGCTAACTCTCGACAAAAGCTCTTTCGATTACGTAATGCCCGGCATTCCCCTGACGCGCTTCAACAAAGCCCATATCATCAAGTATACGACAAGTATCTTTAAGCATACTTGGGCTACCACAAATCATAAAACGATCATCATCAAGGTTTAACTCTGGTAGCCCTAAGTCTTTAACAAGCTTGCCACTCTCCAGCGCATCGGTAATTCGACCTTGAGTTTCAAACTCATCACGTGTCACGGTTGGGTAATAAATAAGCTTGTCTTTGATAAACTCACCAAAAAACTCATTTTCCGGAAGCTCCTTTTTGATTTGCTCTTGATAGGCCAGCTCTGAAACAAATCTCGTACCGTGCGTTAGAATTACTTTATCATATAATTCATAGGTTTCCGGATCCTTGATGATACTCATAAAAGGCGCCAAGCCAGTACCGGTACTAATCAAATATAGGTTTCTGCCAGGCAGTAAGTTATCAACAATCAAGGTGCCAGTCGGTTTTTTACTCAACAGTATCTGGTCCCCCACTTCTATTTTCTGAAGCTTAGATGTCAACGGACCATCAGGTACTTTAATACTAAAGAACTCCAGCTCTTCCTCATAATTTGCACTGGCAATACTGTAGGCACGCATCAAGGGCTTACCTTCGTGTTCAAGCCCCATCATAATAAAGTGGCCATTCTTAAAACGAAAAGACGGATCACGACTGGTCGTAAAGCTAAACAATGTTTCATTCCAATGCTTCACACTCGTGACAGTTTCTTTCATAAAGCCAGACATACGATTTCTCCAATTGAATTTAACTTGCCAGAAACAATACGCCCAACTAACATATCTGTAAAACAGGTTTATTATATATATTTATTCGGTTTTTCCGATTTATTAAACTAAGGCTTTATCATTGAAGTATTCACTCAAGCAAATTGAAGTATTCATTGCGACCGCTAACTTTCAAAATATTACTTTAGCTGCCGAAGCGCTAAATATGTCTCAATCCGCTGCGAGTGAGTCACTCAAGAATCTTGAAAGCCAGTTTGATATAAAACTATTTGATCGGGCTGGTAAACGCTTACAACTCAATGATTTCGGAAGATTAATTCGAAAGCAGGCAGAAACACTGATTGACCAAGCAAAAAGCCTGGAGCTGAGCTTACAGCAGAACCAGCTTAGCGCGGACCTAAATATTGGCGCCACGTTATCTATCGGTAACTACCTGGCTATTCACATTCTTTCAGAGTTCAAAGGTAAATTCCCGACCGCTAAAGCAGCACTAAGCGTTGGCAACACAACTAAAATTACCGAGCAAGTCGCAAACTTTGAGCTCGATGTGGGCCTAATCGAAGGCGAGGTGTCTCATCCCGACTTAAACATTAGGCCTTGGATGGATGATGAGTTAGTGGTCTTCTGCGACCCGAAATCTGAGCTAAGTACGCTTTCACACGTTAGTGACCAACAGCTAAGCAAAGCAAAATGGATTCTGAGAGAGGCAGGTTCAGGAACACGGCAAGCATTCGATAATGCAATGCAGGGAGTGCTTCATGAGCTTAATATTGAACTCGAACTACAACATACCGAAGCCATCAAACGGGCAGTAGAGTCAGGTATGGGGATTGGGTGTTTGTCGAAAGTTACCTTAAACGATGCTTTCAAACGCTCATCGCTAATTGCCTTAAAAACACCACAGAGAGATTTCAAACGAAAATTTTATATCATCACACATAAGGACAAATACCTAAGCCCTGGCATACGAAATTGGCTAGAGCTTTGTTTTGAATACGCAGAACTCCACAATACCTATTCATAGCGGCAACTACTGATAAACTGGCCCTTCTCCATCAGGACGGGTTTTGAAGCGCTTATGCTGCCATAGATATTGTTCAGGATGACGCTTAATTGCTGCCTCTAGCGCCTGATTCCACAGCTGCGCATCCTTTTGCGGGTCCTCACCAAAACCTTCAAAAACGGGTGAGAAAATGACTTCATATTGACCATTTGGTAGCCTAAACGGTGCGACATGCAAAACAGTCGCTCCCGTTTCACGCGCAATCCAACTTGGTGTAGAGATACAACCCGTACTAACACCAAAGAAAGGAACAAATAGGTCACAGCGTTTACCGAAATCCTGATCAGGAGCATACCAAACCTCACCGCCCCCCTTGATAAACTCGAGCATCTCTTTTAATTGATACTTACTGAAGCTTTGAATATCAAAGTTACGGTTACGCCCACTTTCGATCATCCAGTCTATTACGGGGTCGTTATTTGGGCGATACATATAGCCAGGTCGCTTAAGCTGAGTCCCAACCAAGGGCAAGGTCATATCGATAACACCGAAGTGGCCTCCTATCAACAAAACACCGGTGCCGCGGTTCTGCGCGTCTAATAGGTGCTCTTTACCAATCACCGTCATCGTATCAAGATACGGAGTAACATCTCGCCACCAAAGTTGCAGCATCTCAATCAAGCCTTCAGCAGTAGAAATAAAACTGCCTTCAATTATCTCATTTTGCTTGTCACTGCTAAGCTCGGGGAAACACAGCTCTATATTCTGCCGGGTCACCTTGCCACGGTTTTTCATGCGTCGATAAACGAAACGCCCAAGGCTTTCTGCATACTGATGCTTTTTGTTCATCGGCAGCCAAGCGAGGCAATATAGAATAAAAACGATTAACCAGGATGGCCATAATGTTGGATGCCACAGAGGGCGTGTTTTCTCAGTCATAGCGCTTATTTTATTATTGTCTTTGCCAGAACAAGGAATAAGATTTGGACAAGTATAAGGTTTAGTCGGCCAAATCCTCAATTCTTTTCAAGGTATATACATCATAACGACAACTCTTACCCACTAACTGAAGGGACGGCTTAATTCCTTTTATTGCATCGCCCTTGCGCGGCCGCTTTACCACCACTCGATAACGAGCCTTAGACAATGCCGCCTCTAATAAAGCCTCATCATCCAGATCTTCTCCTACAAGCGTTTGAAACAGCCGCATTTCCTTTTTGACTAAAGACGACTTTTCTCGATGCGGATACATTGGGTCCAAGTAAATGACATCAGCAAGCTTCTCTGGTTGAGAGTTCATCCAAGTCGTCGCGTCAGATTCCACTAAGGACATTCGTTCAATGATCGACTTTATCTCTTCCGTTTCTTCAAAACGCTGAGCAGTTTCATGACCCGCCTCTGCCAAAGCAGCGCGCAATAACTCGGCAATAAGTGGTGAGCGCTCTAGCATGGTCACCTGACAGCCCAATGACGCTAAAACAAATGCGTCTCTACCCAGCCCTGCTGTTGCATCGAGTACCTTAGGCGTAACACCTTTATTTAGCCCTACGGCCTTGGCAATCATCTGCCCCCTGCCACCACCAAACTTAAGTCTATGCCCTGTTTTTCCACCAAAAAAGGAAGCACTAACCGGCCCCGGAGCACCTTTACCAAGTTGCAGAATCGAGACTGTTCCGTCGCAATAGTAAAGCATATAAGAAAAAGCCTGAACAGGCTCGGGAAGATTGCGTTTAGGCTCTATAGGAGCCCCTGACAGGAATGGTAGTTGGTGACGGCTTGCAAACGCAGCAGCTAAGGTACTTTCTTCTTCACTGCAAGCGTAAACACATAAATCAGATAAATTCATTCAGACAAATAAGTCGAGACCAACCAACTCACCTTCTTCATAGGCTCGCCCCGCCTCTTCAGTTTGCTGATATGTAGAAAGCGCTTGCTGCGCTTTAAGAGGAGCAGAGTCCAGAGCATCAAGGCGTTGAACGCGACTCTGTTGTAATTCATTGCTTTTGCGCTCTAAATCTTCAGGGGCAGCAATTCGGCGAGGGACATCAACTCTAGCCTCATTACTTCGGCTATCAGCATTATCCTGAGGGTTAGGTCTTTCTTGAGAGGGTTTCTTTAAACCTTCAGGTATGACCGGCGCAGCAATTAACGAATTTGATAACTCCATACTGCCCTCCTGTTTAATTAGTCATACTGAAGTTTTATTTAGGGCCTCTCATAATAATACTTCTAAGTAGCTATTAAGGTCGACCCATCCAAAATAAGACGTATATTGTTTCTATTTTAGCCAGAAAAAGCCATTAAGGCTAGTAATACTAAACCGAGCAGTAAACGGTAAATAACAAACGGTGTAAAACCTATGCGCTCTAGAAACTGTAAAAACAAATGAATACAGGCATAAGCGCTCACAAAAGCAACACCAGTCCCAAGCGCCACCAAGAACCAGTCGTCATTCGTTCCCGTTTCTAGCAACTCTTTTGTTTTAAGCAGGCCTGCTGCCGTGATGAGAGGAATAGAAAGCAGAAATGAGTACCTAGCCGCAGCATCACGACTGAAACCAATTAACAAGGCCGCTGTCATAGTGATGCCTGAACGGGATGTTCCCGGAATCAAGGCTAACGCCTGGCTAAAACCTATGACTAAGGCCGCTTTAACGTCTATATCTTTAAGGCTAAGCTTACGAGAACCAAAGTGATCAGAAGCGTATAAAGCAAGCCCAAATATTATTGTTGTCGTCGCGATCACGGCAGTGGAACGCAAGTTTTCACTTATAAAGTCATTAAGAAGGAAACCAGCCAAACCTGCGGGTATCGTTGCCAGAATAATCAACCAGGCCAAGCGACCATCATTAGACTGCTCTTTAAACGACACGCTCTTGAACCATGCGCCACTCAGTTGAATCACTTCTCTACGAAAATAAATGACTATCGCCATCAAGGTGCCAACGTGAACCGCTACATCAAAAGCCAAGCCTTGATCTTCCCAGCCCAAAACTTGTGAAGGCAAAATCAGGTGAGCGGAGCTCGATATGGGTAGAAACTCCGTCAAGCCCTGAACAAGTGCCAATATAACTGCTTCAAACCAAGTCATTTTTAATCCTTAACTATCAATCCATATAGCGAGTAGCACTTAGGCTCTACCCGGCAGTTTTTTCCATGTAACCGTATTTCTGACATAGGATGGCATCGCGTCTTCTAGTAGCCCTGCTACACCTTTAAAATGCGCATAACGAGCCAGCTGACAAATAGCATGAGCCTCTGGTCTCATCTCAGCATCAAAACTATCCAAATGCCCTTTTACATCCGAAGGGAAACGTTCAGAGTAGTCAAAGCCACTACCGACACCAATAATAGGCCCATCCGTGATCGCGTCAGGCAAGCTCACTAATTCAGGTTTAGTCACATTTTCAATACCCAAAGTCTCCACCCGATAATAAGGATCCTCGTTCCCGTTGCTCTGTTTCTCCACTTTGCAGCAAGCCCAATACACCTCATCCATACGTGCATCAATTGCTACAAGCACTTGAGAAATACCGTACTTCAAATAGCTTTGTAGGGCTAGAGCTTGGATATTAGATATGGCATAGATATGACAGTCACTTCCGTAGGCCAAGCCTTGCGCGATACCAGTCGCGATACGAATACCCGTGAACGAACCTGGCCCACAACCAAAAGCAAGCGCATCCAGATTTTTAGCTTTTAACTTACCGTGGCCCAAACAGTCTTTCACCATAGGTAAAATTAACTGAGTATGACTTCGAGGGGCTTTTTCGCACACCTGATACATTGTTTGCTCACTCCACAATGCTGCAGAGCAATTATCAGAAGAAGTATCTAAAGCAAGAATTTTTGGCATAAAGAGGGTCGTAAATAACAACAGGCCCCTTAAAAAAGAGGCCCGTTTCAGTGAACAATGAAGGAAGTGTCTATCTTATGCGTCTAAACCATCAACAATTTGCTGTTTGATCTGAGCCATATCACCAACACCATCAACCTTCACATATTTTGGTGATTCATCTGCGCCGGTATCAGCCCAAGACGAATAATACTCAACAAGAGGAGCCGTTTGCGAATGATATACACCTAAGCGCTTACGAACGGTTTCTTCCTGATCGTCTTCACGCTGAACCAAGGCATCGCCAGTTTCATCATCTTTACCCGCTACCTTCGGTGGATTGTAATCAACATGATATACGCGACCACTTGCTTCATGCACGCGACGACCACTTAGACGGCTAACAATTTCTTCGTCAGGCACGTCAATTTCAACAACCGCATCAATCATGATTTTTTGCTTTTTAAGCGCTTCAGCTTGCGGAATCGTACGAGGAAAACCATCAAATAAGAAACCGTTCTCACAGTCATCCTGTTGAATGCGCTCTTCAATCAATTCAATGATTGTTTCATCAGAAACCAGGCCGCCAGATGCCATGACTTCTTTAACCTTCAAACCTAGTGGTGAGCCCGCCTTTACAGCCGCACGCAACATATCCCCGGTAGAGATTTGCGGAATACCATATTTCTCAGTCATAAACTGAGCTTGTGTACCCTTGCCTGCACCTGGTGCGCCTAACAAAATTAATTTCATATACGGATTGCTCCCAATATTCTAAAGCTAATGATAAAAATTGAATCTATTTCTAACGACAGCCTACTAGCGCCACACAATAAAAACTCAAGCATGTATAGGGGTATTAAGTAATTCGCTCAAGTATAGCGAGCTGTCGCTAATCTATTCTTTTATGTTTCGAGCTACAGAACCCTTCAACAAGGCTCTCATACTGACTGCAAGCTCGACACACATATGTAATTCGAAACGCCGCATTATACGTACTTGATGGACACAGTGGAAGCCTGAACCTAGATATGCTCAATTGAGCCGAATAGATAGGGTAAAACACCCTATAGAATAACACCTAGTAGGTATAATAATGACTTAATCTTATAATTATGCCGCCATCTGACGAATCATCTCATCCAGGCTTTGGCACTGTTCGAGTAAAGAATCCAATAAAGCCATCCCTTGCTCTTCCTGTATACCCAAACCTTGCATTAATTTCTCACAATCATGCAAAGCGGGCTCATCACCAATCCCTTTCGCTGCCAATAGCGCATTAGCCAACTGCACTAATTCTACATACTTTTGGTGCTTACCTTGATAGTCTTTTTTCTGGTGCATACCGGCTACCGTAATACTTGATTCCGGCATTCCCCATAGTTTTAGTAACACTGCACCAATAGAGGCATGCCCTAAAGCAATAAACTCTTGCGCGCCCCCCATTCCAAAGACCTGCTGTTCGATTTCAGCCATGCTCAACTCCGGCTCAGCCTCTCTAAGCTTATTGAGCATTTGGAACTCTGGCGGAAAAAGATGACCAACTAATAAAATACCAAAATTGTGAAGCAAACCGGCAAGATAAGCATCGCGCTCGTTCACCTCTATATCAGGATCGGCCAATAAAGCTAAGGCTTGAGCCAACACAGCACTATAAAGTGAATGCTGCCAAAATGATTTTAAACCCAAGGGCCCTGGCGCAGGTATATTGAAAGCTTTTCCTGCCGCTAAACCCATCGATAGCTGAGATACACGATCAAAACCTAGCACGATATTCACAGCATCTTTTACACACGTTAATTCGCCTCGATAAGAAAACAACGCTGACCGGGCATAACGCATCACCTGTGAGGCTAGACTCGGATCTCGCTCTATCACCTCAGCCAATTGAAATACATCAGCATCGGGGTCGCTGGTCAGGTGCATGATTCGTATAGCAGTTTCTGGCATTGGTGGTAACTTATATAAACGACTTAACTTCTTCGCAATGCCATCTAGGGTCAAGCCCGCATTATGAGGCAAATTTGAAACCTTCTGCCCCGATCCTGACTTAGGCTCCTCACCCGCAAGCCAAATAGAAACTTTTGCCTTAATCGCGCCATTCATTGCCATACGAAAAGACGGACCGGGAATCTTTAATAAGGTGCTTGAGCAACCACTAGCAGAGAATACAAACTCCAGTTCCAGTAAACTCGTATCTAGAATAATCGGCAAACCATAAGCAGTTGCGAGAATCGGGTACATCCCGGTTTCACAATCCTTAAATAGCTTTCGTGAGTTTTCATCACTTAAAATTTGAAAAGATCTACCCAATGAGTCATTAATTAATTCAATATCCAATTTTGTGCCAAAGGGGATCACCGCAACCGCCGGGCCTTCCTCATCGAGTAAAGTAACAGGTACTGCACTCATTTCCGGAATCGCCTGTGCCTGCTCCAGGGCTTGTGCAAAACTTAAACTGCGAGCGTGATGAATCTGCTGACAGATCAATCCCTTGTGATTGATAAACTGGTTTAGTCTGGAAGCTATGGGCACAATGATTTACCTAAGTATTAATTGATAAACGGAGCAAGAACTTTTGGTGGCGCCGTGACGGAATACTTACCGAGTGTAGAGCTATCCGCAAAAATAACTCTACACCACTTCACACGCTTACGTTTTTAAGAACTTCGTTGCAAACGCTTACGCAGTCGATTCAAACACAAGAGCTGAACTAGCCCGTATTTCGAATTCCAGCAGCGATACCGGCCATCGTTACTTTTAAAGCTGTTTCAACTAAATCACGCTCTTGCTTACCTTCAGAGCTTCGCTCGGCTAAACGGTCACGCCTCAACAGCTCCGCCTGCAAATAATGTAACGGATCAGTATAAGGGTTCCTAACATTTAAAGAACCTTGTAGCTGGGGATGATTTTCCTGAAGCGCCCCTTGCTTTTTAACTTTATTAACCAGCTTAACTACATCCAAAAAGCGATGGCGAAGCGAACGCCCTAAAGGCTTCAAGTCATCAGATACCAGCAGCTGGTCATAGTAACGCGCGATCCGCGGATCACCTTTGGCAACAACCATTTCTAACATATCAATATGAGTATTAAAGAAGGGCCACTGGATAAACATTTCATCTAGGGTCTCTGCCTTATCAGACTCTAGAACGCTCGCCAAGGCCTCATCGCTACCCAACCATGCCGGCAGCATAAGCCGTATCTGCGTCCAGGCAAAAATCCACGGTATTGCCCTTAAACTTTCAACACCACCGGTCGCTTTTCGCCTTGCAGGCCGACTACCTAAAGCTAGCTTGCCCAATTCTTGCTCAGGGGTCACCGAGCGGAAATAAGAAACAAACTCAGGATGCTCTCTTACTATCTGGCGATAGGAAGCCAGGGCAACGCCAGTCATCTTATTCATCAGCTCTCGCCACTCTTGCTTAGGCTTTGGAGGCGGCAACAAGCTCGCTTCAACAACTGCATTCAGATATAGCTTTAAACTCTGTTTGGCAACACTTGGAATCCCGAACTTAAAGCGAATCATTTCGCCT
>NZ_LWGE01001215.1:0-7622 GCF_001635315.1 Oleiphilus sp. HI0123 | reverse complement strand
GCTGGAAAAATATTAGAGAAATCATGACATTCCTAAAATCTACGCTAAAGTAACTAGGTGAGAGTTAAAAAATAAATTCTTTAGAACTATCAGAAAGAAAGAAAATACTATGCTGCAATTAACGTTTAATCAGAAAGTCGGTCTCGGTTTTGCCATTATCATCTCTTTGCTATTGGTGTCCGGGCTATCATCTTTATGGAATCTTAATGACATCAATGGGTCAACCTCAAGGGTGAATGAAACGGCTGTGCCTGTCGTGAAAGAAAGTAACGATGTACAGATACAGCTACTAAAATTAGCAAAACTCAGTTCTCTGGCATTTAATGCTGAGAATCAGGATGAGATTGCTAGTTTTAAAAAATCATTCGATAAAGGCGCTAAAAGTTTTGATGAAAGATATGTCAGTCTTGAAAAACTAGCTGAATCTGATGAGCAAATGAAGGCGCTCGTTATTGGTATTAAAAGTAACTATGACCTTTACCGTTATGCAGTTAACGAAATGTTTGAGTCAAAATCTGAAGTTTTGACGGCAAGAGATTACATGTTAGAAGAAGCTGACGTGTTATTTGGCTTAGTTGATAATGTTGGTGCTTCCCTTGATGAAATACAATATTACCTGCCACCTGAAGAGTACAAGGATCAGATGGATTTGGTAATAGGCTTTGCTAATCAATCGATTACCTTGATTAATAATATATTTAAGACCATTGATGAAATAAAAATCACTCAGGATATCGGGCGAGTCAGCGAAGGTATGGGAGATTTTGAGTGGTCGATCAATGACTCTCACTCTTGGTTCGTTAAGGGTGCTGAAGTGTTTAAGGATTTTGATGAAGACGATATGCTTCCCGCCGCCTTTGATGCTTATGCTGAAATAAGTGAATATATTAAAAAGACACCCTCAATTGTTGATCACAAAAAACGGCAGTTGGAGCAAATTGAAGTTGCAAAACAGAAGTTGTCTGAAGCAGATTCAGCAGTAACACAATCTATTGAAGGGCTTGACGAGTTATTGAAAGCAGCAGATGTTCGCTTTAATGACTTGCAGGGTGAAGTGTTAGGTAGTTTGGACTTCGGCTTTAAGAGTTCGATAGTGATGTTGATAGTTCTGATTTTACTTGCTACCCAGAACTTTAACTCGATGCGTTTAGCTATCCGTAAGAAGATGATCGATCTTGCCAAATTGAATGCAATTGGTCGTTCTTTGGCCGGTGCTCAGAGTCAAAATATTGCTCTTGAAGAAGTGCTTCAAAGTATGCATGAAAAGATTGGCGTTTCGCAGGGTTCGGTTTTTCTTACAAATGAAAATCAGCAGTTAGAGGTGAAAGCACATTTCCCACCTAAAGCGATTGAAGCTGGTAGTGGAGCTGTTAAGTTTGATATGGGACAAGGTGTTCTAGGCAAAGCAGCTGAAACCAAAAAGACTATTTTTGTTCCAAATACCGAAAAAGATAAGAACTTTGTCTCGTCTGCTGGCGGGCAAGAGCGTGCCTTACTATGTGTACCGCTTGTCGACAAAGAGATTCTCGTTGGTGTGATTAACCTTTCCGGTGATGTGAAGAATGTGAGTTTTGCTGATAGTGATTATGAGTTCGTTTCTTCTGTAGCGCGATCCTTGGTGACGACAATCAAAAGTATTCGAATGCGTGAAGTTATCGAAGAGCAAAACAGAAACTTGGAAGCGAAAGTGGAAGAGCGTACTGCAGAGCTTCGTCAGAAGAACAACGATATTGCAAACATGATGGCGAATATGCACCAAGGTTTGTTTACTATTACCGAGGGTGGTTTGATTCATCCAGAGTATGCAGCATTCCTTGAGCAGATCTTTGAAACTGACCGTATCGCAGATCGTAACTTTGCGGACTTGTTGTTTAGCAACACAACGGCGGGTTCTGATGCAGTTGATCAGAATATTACTGGTGTCGATGCTATTGTCGGTGAAGACGAGATGATGTACGACTTCAACTCTCATTGCTTAATGACTGAAATGAACATCCGCATGGATGATGATCGTGAAAAGATTCTTGAGCTGGATTGGGATCCAATTATCAGTGAAGAAGGTGAAGTTGATAAGTTAATGGTGACAGTCAGAGATGTTACCGAGCTTAAAGCTCTAGAAGCAGAGGCTGAAGAGCAGAAGCGTGAGTTGGCAATTATTGGTGAAATCCTTGCTGTTGATGCAAGTAAGTTTGCCGACTTTATTGGTACTTCTGAAGACTTCTTGGCTGAATGTCGACAGCTTATCGAAGCAAATGATGAGAAAGACCTGGACATTATTGCTAACCTGTTCCGCTCAATGCACACAGTGAAAGGGAATGCTCGTACCTATGGTTTGAGTCAGGTTACCGACATTGTTCATGAAGTTGAAAGTACTTATGACGATCTTCGTAAGAATGAAGATGTACTTTGGGATCAGAAGCAATTGCTCGAAGAGTTAAGTGGTGCGGAAGATATCATCGCGAAGTATGCATATGTGTTCCGTGAGAAACTTGGTCGTGATGGAGAGGCTGAGAGTGGTATTTCCTTAGACCCGGCACGCGTCAGCTCTTGGTTGGAAAATATCAAGTCACTTACCCAGCAAGCGCTTGATGACAATGTTAAAGGTGTTGTTTCTGAGGCATACAGCATGCTGATGTCAATGGAAGCTAAGCCCTTAGATGGTGTGATTTCAGATGTTATCGAATCAGCTAACTCGCTCGCAGAGCAGCTTGGCAAGGGTAAACCAAATATCGAAATTGATAATGCAGGAATCTTTGTTAAAAGCGAAGCGCATAGCACGCTTAATAACATATTCATGCATGTTTTCAGAAACGCTATGGATCACGGTATTGAGGGGATTGATGAGCGCCTTGAAAAAGGAAAATCTGAAAGTGGTACTATTAGTCTGGACGTTAGCTATATAGACGATTTGGCAAACCTTGCGGTTCGCGATGACGGGCGCGGTATTGCAATTAGCCGTATCTATAAAATGGCGATCGAGAAGGGTATTTATGCAGAATCCGATCCGAAGCCTTCAGCGAGTGAAATCGCTAATTTGATCTTCTCCTCGGGCTTCTCTACTGCGGATGAGGTTACGGACGTTTCAGGGCGTGGTGTTGGTATGGATGCTGTTAAGGGCTTCCTGGAGCGCGAAGGTGGAAGTATTGAGGTTATTCTGGATGATGGTGATGAGAATGCAGACTTCAGATCATTTACTACAAATATACGTATCCCGGCAAGTTTCTACCAGAAAGCTATTAGCTTTAACTAGTTTTAATAGTTGAGATTAAAGGCAGGCCTCTTACGAAAGTAAGGGGCTTTTTTGTTTGTGTTTGCGATATTTATAGTTGGCAAATCGATGTGGCTTATTTGGGGGTGAAAAAAACGGTCTGGTTGTATCCTGCAGGTCTTAGGCCTGGTCTATAGATTGGAGTGGATCTACAAAGAATTAATTCAAAGCGCAGCTTTGATAAAGTTAGGAAAGTGGGAATAAGAAGTTGGCTCCCCGAGCTGGGCTCGAACCAGCGACAAACGGATTAACAGTCCGCTACTCTACCAACTGAGTTATCGGGGAACAGAAGACTAACGAAGACTTCGTTAATCAAGGCCGCGTATACTAAAGAGCAAAGCGGCCCAGGTCAAGACCTTAAAGTACTTTTTTGAGACGTGAAATTGCTGACTCTAATATTTCCATGCTGGTTGCAAAGCTTAGGCGCATGCATCCAGGAGACCCAAAAGCAGACCCAGGTACAAGTGCCACACCTGCTTCACTTAGCAGCATCTCGGCCATTTCAACATCGTTAGATATATTCGCTAGATTGTCGATAGCACCCTGGAAGTTTGGAAAGACATAAAATGTTCCATCGCCAGAAATACATTCCACGCCGGGAAGTTCATTAAGCGCTGCGACAAGATAGTCGTGGCGCTTTTTAAACTCGGTAACCATTGTTGTGATGCATTCCTGGCTGCCATTTAGTGCTTCCAACGCCGCGGCTTGAGAAATGGAGCAGGGGTTCGATGTGCTTTGCGACTGAATCTTTTTCATCGCAGCGATTGCTTTTTCTGGTCCTGCTGCGTAGCCAATGCGCCAGCCTGTCATGGAATATGCTTTAGAGACACCATTCAAAACAAAGGTGCGGTCATATAGCTCTGGGCAGGCGTTCAATATGTTAACGAAAGGTTGTTCTGTCCATAGAATATGTTCGTACATATCATCGGTAACGACTAAAATCTCAGGGTGTTGTTTTAGTACCTCGCCAATGGCAACCAGTTCTTCACGTGTATAAGCAATCCCGGTTGGGTTCGAGGGAGAGTTTAAAACTACGATTTTGGTTTTATCGGTAATTGCTGCTGACAGTTGCTCGGCAGTCATTTTAAAACGGTTATCAAGGCTCGTTTCAACAATAACTGGTTTGCCTTCCGCTATCTTGACCATGTCGGGGTAGGATACCCAGTACGGTGCAGGGATAACGACTTCGTCGCCTGGGTTTAGCAAGGCAAGTGAGAGATTGAAAAAGCTTTGCTTTCCGCCAGACGATACGAGGATCTGCTTAGGCGTATACTCAAGCTTGTTATCGCGCTTGAATTTATCGATGATCGCGCCTTTTAGTTCTGGAGTGCCGTCTACTGCGGTGTAGCGCGTCTGGCCATTTTTTATTGCACTAATCGCAGCCTGCTTAATGTGTTCAGGGGTGTCGAAGTCTGGTTCGCCAGCGCCTAAGCCGATAATATCTTTACCTGCGGCTTTTAGTTCATTGGCTTTGTTGGTAACAGCCAAGGTCGGAGATGGTTTTATAAGTTGTACCCGGTTTGAAAGTTCCAGGGCAGATAAAGCTGGGTTGGATGATTGTGCTTCCAAGTCTGTTTCCTCAATCAGGAATAATTGCTCACCGTAAATAAAGAACGTGTACTGGCTTATTCTAAAGCAAAAAATTTGCTATCGTTTGCTACCCGATAAGCGCATCGCATAGCTGCAGTTGTATTTATATACAAGTGTCTTAGTGCTGCCACCCAAGTTTAGAAGGTCAATCTACAGTCATGCTTCGTGACTGATAATAGATTTTCCTTTAAGGGAGTGGTCAAACTTGCGAAGTCTATCATTTTTTCATTACGACCGGAATCATAATGGCGAAGGAATTTTTACTAGAGTCACGATTTTCCCCAGCGGGGGATCAGCCTGAAGCAATCAAACAACTTGTTGAGGGGATAGAAGACGGTTTGATGTATCAAACGCTTCTTGGTGTAACGGGGTCAGGTAAGACCTATACGGTTGCAAACGTTATCTCAGCGCTTCAGCGACCTACTATTATAATGGCGCATAATAAAACACTGGCGGCTCAGCTATACGGCGAATTTAAAGAGTTTTTCCCGCAAAACTCGGTCGAGTACTTTGTTTCTTACTATGACTATTATCAACCTGAAGCCTATGTTCCATCTTCAAACACCTTTATTGAAAAAGATGCTTCAGTCAATGAACATATTGAGCAGATGCGTCTATCTGCAACTAAAGCACTTATGGAGCGGCCAGACGCAATAATTATTGCCACGGTTTCTGCCATCTACGGTTTGGGTGACCCGGAATCATATCTCAAGATGATGCTACATCTAGATAGGGGGGAGCCGGCTAGTCAACGCGATATCTTAAAACGATTGGCCGAGATTCAATATACGCGAAATGACATCGAGCTACACCGAGCTACCTATCGTGTGCGTGGTGATGTGATAGACGTCTTCCCCGCTGAGTCTGAAAAAGAGGCAATCCGAATTGAGCTATTTGATGATGAGGTCGAGAACTTAAGTTTCTTTGACCCCTTAACCGGCGAAGTGACGCGTCGTGTGCCTCGGATTACGATTTACCCTAAATCCCATTATGTTACGCCGCGCCAAACAATTCTGAATGCTGTGGATGGAATTAAGTCCGAATTAGAAATTCGTTTAGCGCAGTTACGGGACAATAATAAGCTCGTCGAAGCGCAAAGGCTAGAAGAACGAACTCGCTATGATACAGAGATGATGACAGAGCTGGGTTACTGTAATGGTATTGAAAACTACTCGCGCTACTTGTCTGGGCGCGATGTCGGCGCAGCGCCGCCTACCTTGTTTGATTATTTGCCGGATAATGCCTTAATGGTAATCGATGAGTCGCACGTAACGATTCCTCAGATTGGTGCAATGTTTAAAGGCGACAGGTCTAGAAAAGAAACCTTGGTGGAGTATGGTTTTAGGCTTCCGTCGGCACTTGATAATAGGCCTATGCGTTTTGAAGAATGGGAGCGTATATCTCCCCAGTCTATTTTTGTTTCCGCGACACCATCAACCTACGAAGAAGAGCATGCTGACAAAACCGTTGAGCAGGTCGTTAGGCCGACGGGGTTGCTTGATCCTCTAATAGAAGTGAGGCCTGCTACAACTCAAGTAGATGATTTGCTGTCGGAGATTAATGCGGCAACCGAGCTAGACGAAAGAGTGTTGGTTACAACGCTAACAAAGCGTATGGCTGAGGATCTCACAGATTTCTTAATGGAGCATGGCGTTCAAGTCAGATACTTGCATTCCGATATAGATACTGTCGAAAGAATTGAAATTATTCAGGACTTACGTCGTGGTGAGTTTGATGTCCTGGTAGGTATTAATCTGTTAAGAGAAGGGCTTGATATGCCGGAAGTTGCCCTGGTTGCAATTCTCGATGCTGATAAGGAGGGTTTTCTTCGTTCCGAAAGATCACTGATTCAGACGATAGGGCGGGCGGCTAGAAACGTTAAGGGCAGAGCGATCTTATATGGAGATAAAATCACACGATCAATGGAGAAGGCGATATCAGAAACAAAGCGCCGTAGAGCAAAGCAGATGAACTTCAATGAAGTAAATGGTATTACGCCCCAAGGCCTGAATAAGAAGGTTGGTGATATCATGGAAGGTGCTTCTTTCATTCCTGGAAAGCGCAAAGCAAAAAATAAAGTTGCGGATGCAGGTCAGGAGTACGATATGGCAATCGCTGCTCGAACACCGAAAGAGCTGGAGTCTGAGATGCGTTCATTAGAAGAAGAAATGTATCAGGCAGCAAAAGACTTAAAATTCGAAAAGGCAGCAAGTTTACGAGATAAAATTTCCGAGATTAAAGAGCGCCTACTTCTATAGTTAGCGCGTTATTTACAATTCGCGTCAGAAAAACGTCGTTTTTATGCACATTTTCGAATTTGCTAAGAAAGTCAATATGAAACATGGCGTTTTTTTGCAAAAATACTAAAGAAACTATAAGGTATTGAAAAATAAGGCTTTTTTAATTGGTTAAAAAATAATCAGTTTGTGTGTCGCCGCCATTTCTAGCGGGGTTTGACCGTCTTTACTTAAGTTTTCAACAAAGTTATCCACAGAATTGGTGGATAAATGTCAAAAGCGTAATAATGCTTTTGTCTTAACGGGGATTGAATTTAAGTCGCTTTGAAAGTCAACATGCTAGAGGCGGAAATTAGCAAAAAAAATAGTAAAAAATGCAATTTTTTTGCTTGTCTTTTTTTGCCGAATGGACTTGCCAGTATTTTCTTTTCGTTTACCTGTGAACAAGTGTATATAATGAACGCCGATTATGTTTGTCGATAAAATGCACTTGTTAATATTTTTTAAAGTCGGGTCTGTATATGTCT